>NZ_JARVCN010000215.1:0-5624 GCF_038442745.1 Crocosphaera sp. Alani8 | reverse complement strand
GGCTATATCCCTTATTAAATCTAGCTTATAGCTTTTTGTGTCCCCACGCCAGGTATGTTTTCTATAGAAAATTCTTCTTGTAATCGTTGACTGAGAAGGTTTAATTGTTCACTTTTTTGATTCCATTCATCAATCTCTTTTTGTATTTCAGGATTAGCAACTCCTGCACCAATTAAACGATTATAATCTGCTAACTCAAAAGTTGTAGAAAGGTTAGCCCATTCAAAAGCTTTTTCAGGTTGATTTTGTTCGATTAAAATTTCAATCAGTGCAATAGAAGTTCCTTCTTCTTGTTTTAAAAATGCCTTTCTATCTTCCCTTTTTAACCCTCGACGCATTTCTAAGGTAATAGTAACTGATTCTTCTAAATATTTAATAGCTTCGACTGGGCGATCTGTATCTCGGTAAACTGCACCAATATTATTGAGAGTAACACCTTCACCAGAGCGATTGCCTACTTCCCTACTGATGGGTAATGCTTGTTGATAGTAGTCTAATGCTTGGTTAGGTTTGCCTATTTGTCGGTAAACTAAACCAATATTATTGAGGGTTGTAGCTTCACCAGAGCGATCGCCTACTTCCCTACTGATGGGTAATGCTTGTTGATAGTAGTCTAATGCTTGGTTGGGTTTGCCTATGCTGGCGTAAACTGCACCAATATTATTGAGGGTAGTAGCTTCGCCTGAGCGATCACCCACTTCCCTACTGATGGGTAATGCTTGTTGATAGTATTCTAATGCTTGGTTCGGTTTGCCTATATTGTTGTAAACTAAACCAATATTATTGAGGGTTGTAGCTTCACCTGAGCGATTGCCTACTTCCTCGAAGATGGGTAATGCTTGTTGATAGTAGTCTAATGCTTGGTTAGGTTTGCCTATTTTGCGGTAAACTTCACCAATATTATTGAGGGTAGTAGCTTCACCTGAGCGATCTTTGATTTCTCGATAGATAACTAATGCTTGCTCATATTCTTTTAAAGCTTCTTGAGGCCGCCCAATATTATCGTAGTTCAACCCCAAACCTAAGAAAGAAAACGCTTCTAACTCCCTATCTTGCTGTTGTCGCGCAATGGTAAGTAACTGTTTAAACTTTTCTATTGACTCAAAAGGTTTTCCCTGTGTTGCTTGCTGTATCGCTTGTTCTTGTAGTTGTTCTATTTGTTGTGATAAATCTTCAGTCTGTGCTGTTGCCGGTTGAAGCGTCAATATAGGGTTAATAGGAGTTAGACAAATACCCAAGGTTATGAGACTACTTAATATTGCTTTCATCAGTTATCAGTGAGCAGTGAACAGTGAGCAGTGAGCAGTGAGCAGTTATCAGTTGCATGATATCAAATCAGTTATCTAAAGATAACGTAAAATATTTTTAAGGTCAGCGATCACTTTCAACTGTTAGGACGTACAACCCGAATTAACTTACCCTGTAGAGATTCATGGGGGGCGATCGCTTCCGAGATCCGAGTTGCCATACGCTGGCGATCAGTATCATTAGTACAGACAACAATACCGCAATGGTCAGAATTTAAACGGTGTAATCGGATAAAATCATAACGATTAAGGGTGATAACCGCCCGATTCTCAGTGATAGCGAAGGTTAACACATCCTCATCAGGGATACCCAGGTTAGCATTACCAGCTTCTTGCACCGTCGAAACATCATGTCCCATCGTCCGAAGTAACTTGCTAACAAATCGAGGGAACTGTTCATCAGCATACAGGCGTGCCATTGGTTAGGCAACCTCATTATTAGCACGAATAGCTTCGGTAATCTCTTCGGGATAAGCAGCAGCATAAGCCCAAGCATTGACGAGATCTGCTGCGGTTAGGTTAGAATAGTCCTGTAATAGTTGAGCTTCACTAATGCCAAGCTGTTGAGCTTCAACCAATAGCCAAACAGTAATTCGGGTTCCCGTTATACAAGCTTCTCCACCACAGACACCAGGAGTTTTGGTGATTCCTTTTGCACCCATACTAAGGGTTTTAGTCAAACTCTGAACTATCTCTGCTTTATCGGAAAGGGAAAGGTTGAGAAGCTGATGTTCGATTTCTTGACGAATCATGCAGAATAGAGATATTTGAAAGTCATTATTATTGTAGCGAAAAAGCGAGCTTGCTTTTGGCTATAATTAAGGAAAAACTTTTTCTCTACGACATTTTTCATAAAAAAAATTCTGAATACTGACGGCTAAATACCTCCCCCAAATTTATATACTTTAGAAGCTATAGCCAGAGGCAGAAGGCAGAAGGTAAAAACCTGGCGGCTATTAGGTTTGAGTTTGAAAAAATGTCCTAACTGCCTTGGCGGTTGCTATAAAATAAATGCTGAAAGCTGATGGCTGAAAGCTGACTGCTGAAAGCTGACTGCTAATAATTAAACACTTGGAATTAGAACATCAGACTTACTATCCAACAATAAATGATTGAGCATTAATTGCAAGACATCTACTGGGTTAATAGTGTCTTCTTCTAACAACTGTGACTGATGAGTAATAAATACAGGACAATCTTGAGAAGATTGGGGGATGTGTCCATGAGAACCCTTGACCAAATTAGCATCTAAAGGAATAACATCCATTAAATAGCGAAATCCTAATGTCTTCTGCAATAGTTTTACCGCAATTTTACCTTTAGCAAGGGGAATTTTAGGGTCAATAAACAGTTCTACCGGGTCATAACCAGGTTTACGATGGATATCAACGGTTCTGGCAAAATCTGGCGCAAGTTTATCGTCTAACCAGTAATAATAAGTAAACCATGCCTCCGGTTTCGCCACTGCTACCAGTTCCCCAGCGCGCGGATGATCAATATGGTATTCTTGCTTACCTGTGCCATCCAACACCAAATCAATACCCTCTATCCCTTCTAACAAACCCTTCACCGTCCCTAACACCGTGGGTTCATTAACATAAACATGGGCAAGTTGATGATCAGCTACGGCAAACGCCTTACTAGCACCAGCATCCAGCAGTTCTAAACCCAACTCCTCACGCACCTGTAATAGTCCTGCTTCCCGTAAAACGCGGTTAATATGGATGGGTTTATTGACCGGGGTAATACCGTATTCAGAGAGAATAATCACCTGAACCCCCTTCCCTTCGTAAAAATCGATTAATTCTCCGCACAAGGTATCGATTTCTTGCAGATCCTGACTAATTTGATCGGGTTCACAACCAACTTTTTGCAGACAATAATCTAGGTGGGGTAAATAAACCAAACTCAAAGTAGGACTAACCCGATTTTCCGTCCATTTGGCTGATTCTGCAATCCATTGACTGGACTCAATAGAAGTTGCCGGTCCCCAAAATTTAAACAAGGGAAACTGTCCTAATTCCGCTTGAAGTTGGGGGCGCAGATCCGCCGGTTGGGTATAAATATCGGGAATTTTGCGACCATCCGCAGGATACATGGGACGAGGAGTTACCCCATAGTCCACGGTGGAGTACATATTGTACCACCAAAATAAGTTAGCACAGGTAAAAGAAGGGTCTATTTTTCGGGCTAAATCCCAAATTTTCGGAGCTTGTACCAGTTTATTAGACTGTCGCCAAAACTTAACCTCACAATCATCCCGAAAATACCAACCGTTACCCACAATACCGGTTTTACTCGGCCATTCTCCTGTTAAATAGGTACTTTGCGCCGAACAAGTAACAGCAGGGAGAACCGGTTTAATGGTAGCAAGCTGTCCTTGCTCTATCCAGCTTTTTAGCTTAGGGGTATGTTTTCCTATTAATTTGGAACTCAAACCAACAACATTGATAACAACTGTTCTTTTCATCTTTATCTTTTTAAACCAAAAATTTATTAATGGATAATGGATAATGAGCAACTAAAAATCCTAACTCCTGCCTCCTAACTCCTGAAAGCTGAAAGCTAACTCCTGCCTCCTGACTCCTAACTCCTGAAAGCTGAAAGCTGAAAGCTAACTCCTGCCTCCTGACTCCTGACTCCTGAAAGCTGAAAGCTGAAAGCTGAAAGCTAACTCCTGCCTCCTGACTCCTGACTCCTGACTCCTGAAAGCTGAAAGCTGAAAGCTAACTCCTCCCTACCCAGAAATACTGTCAATTACCCATTCATACTCCCTTTTAATAGAAGTAAAAATATCCAGTTTCATTTCTGGGGGTAAAACTTCCCAGGTATAAGTTTCAATTTCCAAATGGTTACACTGGGGAACTTGATCGAGTTTTTGGAGAATGGCAGTAATATGATCCTGGGTAGAAGCAAAGGGAGGATAGCGATCGATGAAAATGGGTACATGGAAATGGGTACGCCATTCTTTTGCCGAAGTATTGATTAACTCAGGTAAGGCATCCCCAAGATCCTGATAATGGTTTAATGTACCGTCTGCTTGTTGTTCAATCACCTGATGGAGATAGGTAGACTCGGCAAAGGGTTCTAGATGTTGTCTTAACAGTTGTCGCTGCGATCGCTCTTCAGGAACAGAAATACGAATTGCGGAACTGATCTGAAATTTACCTATCAGAATACCGGCTTTCTCGAACTTAGCTAAAGCAAGTGCTGGATCTTCGTATTCCACCGCAAAATGACAGGTATCGTAACACACTCGGATATATCGTCTCAGCCATGTTTCGGCGGTGATAGGTGTCACCCCGTAGGTTTTTTCTAGATATTCTCCCCCTACAGGTAAAAGCCAGTTTTGGAAAAAAGCCACCATTTCATCCGTATTTTCCAAAAGGGCATCCGGTTCGGGTTCAAGATCCAAATGAAGCAGCTTTCCTGTTGTTTCCTCCACTTGAGCCATCTGTGCAGCTATCTGTGCTAAATGGAAAGTACTGCCCTCAAAAAGCCTAGTGGTTTGGCTTTGATCCGATGTCCACCAAGGTTTATAAGATAAAGGCATGGTGGAGATACCCCCATCTATGGTTTCTGGTAACAAGGCTGCCAAGATTTTCACCAGACGCTCGCTATAGCTCAAGCGATCGCTGTCGCACCAGTCGGGACGATACACCTCGTCTTTGACCACTTGACCATGAAAACCCCCGTAGGGAAATCCATTCAGGGTGAACACATAACAGTCTTCTTTTGTCAACCAATTTTTGAGTTGGCTGAGATAATCTCCCTGTAAAAGTGTCTCACTAGCTCGACTGGCCAAACGCAGCCCAATACCAAAAGGTTGATCAGGAGCGAGTTCTTTTTTCAGTTTCGGGATATAGGTTTGTAGATTATTAAACACATCCCCCCAGTCTTCTCCTGGATGAATGTTACTACAGTAGGTTAGGTGATAGGGGCGATGGCCGTTGTTTGTTTTGTGTATTAACATTTTGGGTTAAGTCAGGGGGCAGGAGTCAGGAGTCAGGAGTCAGGAGGCAGGAGGCAGGAGGCAGGGGGCAGGAGTTAGCAGTCAGCAATCAGCTTTCAGCAATCAGCTTTCAGGGGGCAGGAGGCAGGAGTTGTTTTTGAGACTGAGGTTAAACTGATGTTTTGCACCAGTACAAGAAAACTCAATAATCAAAAACAAGAGAGCGCATCAAGACAGACTAATTGTCCCTACCCCCCAAACCCTACAACCTAACCTCACCAAAACTCTATGATGCAGGTGCAAGATATGAGTTAGAGGGTTTCTAAAATAGCGATCGCTTCTCGATAAAGATCTAAATCAACTTG
>NZ_JARVCN010000214.1:0-5639 GCF_038442745.1 Crocosphaera sp. Alani8 | reverse complement strand
CTCTATAAAAAACCCCATCTTCATTCTCATAAATCATTCCTGATTGCTATAGTAAGTTTTCAATCTTAAATTTTTCTGGGGATGACACTCCTGAAATAATAAGTTTTAGAATAGAAGATATTACACCCATTTTTTCTTTAAACTTTTCATAAATATACTTTTCAATAACACCAGGATGATCCTTATTAAAAGTATCTAGGATGTTTAAAATATCTGGAGGCATTGCATTATTGTTCCAAATATCATCTTGAAATCGACTTGATGAAGTAGATGACTGTTTTAATAGTCTATCTGTTACTTGATCTCTCCACACTTTCGACTTTATTCTATAGTCTTCCTTATTTAATGGATCAATATTCTGCTGAATGCGAGAATGATAAAGAACTTCTGCAATTTGAATAGGTTTATAAAAACGAGTTCGAGACTTGTTAATTATTTTATCTAGTTGGGTTTTAGCTTTCTCAATTTCTGTGGACATAATTTCATCGAATAGTGTTGTTTGTATGAATTTCTCTGATTGTTTATTGTTTCCTATTTTATCAGGACTAACTGCATCAAGTATCAGGTTAATAATAGAAATCACACAAGGGATAGCAACAGAGTTACCAACTAATTTTCTAGCAGTAGAATAAGAACCAACCAATTTGTAAGAATCAGGAAATCCTTGTAGACGTAGCATTTCCCTTTCTGTTAAACGGCGTTTACCATTAACTAAGAGATAATTGTAAGAAGCACCCGCTCTCATAGCACAAGAGTAAGGATACGCACTAATATGTCCTCCTTTATTTTCGTGCCAAATGGTTAATTTATCATGAAGTTTTCCTTGATACTTAGCTAATCTATTACTTTGTATTTTTTCAGAGGCATAGTAAGATTCTGATACGTTTTGTTCTATAATTTTAGATAAAGGTTTCATGGAAATATTAGAGTTTTTCCAATTAAAATTAATTGGTTCACGAAAGCCAACAATAAAAATTCTTTCTCGTTTTTGAGGTAAACCAAAGTCTAACGCATTTAAAACTTTATGATGTGTATAATAACCTAAATCAGATAAAATATTCAAAATAGTCTTTAATGTTTTACCTTGATTATGTCCAACTAATTGTTTAACATTTTCTAAAACAAAAGCATTTGGTTTATGATAATCAAGAATCCTAGCGATTTCAAAAAATAGAGTTCCTCTAGTATCTTTAAAACCCTCCAGTTTGCCACAAATACTGAAAGGTTGACAAGGAAAACCTGCTAACAAAAGATCATGTTTGGGAATTGATGTCACTGGTATTTTTTTAATATCTCCTTGAGGTTTATCTTTAAAATTTACTTCATAGTTTTTTTGAGCATGATCATCAATATCTGAGCAGAAAACGCAGACAGGTTCTATATTTTTATCTTGAATTTTATACTTACGACAAGCTAAATCAATGGCAAGACGAAATCCACCAATACCACAAAATAGATCAATATACTTTAACTGTAAATTTGAATTATTTTTATTTAATTTCTCCTTAAAAAGCATAGATTTTATGAATAGTTAACTAACATTTTACTAGGATGAGTACTACTCATCCCATGCTTTGTCTGTTAAGACTTAGGTAAAATTCGTCCGATGGTCAAATTTTCAGGAACAAAAGTTGTTTTTGCTACTCTCTGAATATCACTGGGGGTAACAGCTTCGATAGCTTGTACTTGCTCAAATAAATTGCGCCAGCTACCTGTTTTTACTTCGTATTCTACCAACGCTTTACCCATACCTAAATTAGAGTCGAGGGAACGCAATAAACCTGCTCTAACTTGATTTTTAACCCGTTGTAATTCTTGTTCAGAAACTGGTTTATTTTTCAATTTTTCGATTTCTAGAGATAAGTCTTGAGCTACTTCTTCTAGGGATGCTTGGGGAGAAGTTTGAGCATAAAATAACATTAAGTTGGGGTACTTATTGGAGGGAAAGCCATTAAATCCTTGGGCGGCTAAAGCCACTTGTTTTTCTTCAACTAAGGACTTATATAAACGGGAGGTTCGACCGGAACTTAACAGGGTAGAAATTACCTGATAAATGGCATTGTCAGGATGACTTAAAGCAGGAACATGATAACCTTTTAAATACCAGGGTTGAGAGGCTAATTTTAAGGTAACTTCTCTGGTTTCTTTTTGTTCTGGTTCTACTTTTGTTACTTTGGGGGGTTCTGGTTTTTCTCTATAGCGACCAAAATAAACTTTAGCTAACTGTTGAACTTTTTGGGGATTGACATCACCGACGATAGAAATTGTTAGATTATTTGGACCATAGTAAGTGTTAAAAAAGTCTCGAATATCTTGACGGGTTAAGTTGCGAATATCTTGGTTGTAACCAATGGTGGGACGTTTATAAGGATGCTCTGTAAAAGCAGTATCTAAAAAGGCTTCTACCATGGTACCAATGGGATTATTTTCTGTGCGTAACCTTCGTTCTTCTAAGATAATATTTTGCTCTTTATAGAACTCCCGAAAGACAGGATCTAAAAATCTTTCTGATTCTAGGGACATCCATAATTCTAATTTATTCGAGGGAAAACTATAAAAGTAAACGGTTGAATCTGGGGAAGTTTGAGCATTGAGATTAATTCCTCCTGCGGTTTCTATAATTCGTCCCAAGGCATTTTGTTGTACATAACTAGCCGCTTCAACTTGAACTTCTTTAAATGCTGCTGTTAATTTGTTTATTTCTTCTTGATTTTCTGTTTCTTTAGCAGTTTTCAAATCCGAAACAATTTTATCTAAGCGACTTAAAACTTCTTTTTCTTTTTCGTAATCAGAAGTACCTATTTCTGTGGTTCCTTTAAAAGCCAAATGTTCTAAAAAATGAGCTACTCCTGTCTTGCCATCTGGTTCATCGGTTCCCCCAACATCAGCATAGGTGACAAAGGAAACCACAGGTGCATCATGGTTTTCCATGATAATAAATTTCATGCCGTTGTCTAAAGTAAATTCTGTAACTTGTTCTACGGCACGATTTAAATAAGGTGTAATGGAAGAGGAGGAAGCAGAAGATTGGGTTTGAGCCAAAGCTGGAACATTTCCCCAAAGAAGCAAGATTAGACAGATAAGGCTAATAGTGTAACGAATGAGATAAGAGAATCTAAACAACTTAATGACCATAGAGATAAGAAATATCCTGAAAGACGAATATATTCTTTTATAGCATATCAAAATTAACAGCTAAATGAATATAAGTTATAATTTAATCTAAACTTTAAGAATGATTTATTGTAAGTCCTTTTAATGTGATTGGTAAAGCTAATTATTGGTGAAGCTTTTATTGGTTATTGCCATAATTTATGATGGTCATTTTTTAGGAACTAAATCTATTTATAGTCAATTATTAAACCCCATTGGGCAACGATGGACTCAAGACATTGTTTAATTACTAATATTAATTCTGACTTCTAACCCCTGACTCCTTATGGGGAAGGAGTCATAATTGATTGTGGATCACCATTTTTGATCCAGTGGAGGGATACAATAAGAAAACATAGTTAAATAATAGAAGATTGAGCAAAAAAGTTTATACAATCTTCCTAGTCATGAGAGTTAACCCATCGAGTATTCATGAGCTTTAACTATGGACGGGAAATTTGCGGTAATTTAAGCACAGCCCAATCAAGGGAATGGTTGATTACAAACGGCATTGGAGGCTACGGTTGTGGTACCATTTCAGGGGTAATCACCCGTTGTTATCATGGATTATTGATAGCTGCCTTGAATCCTCCTCTAAAACGAACCTTATTATTATCAAAACTAGACGAAACTATCCAATACGATTATCAAACATACTCTTGTTTTACCAACCGTTGGTTTGATGGGACCATCTCTCCCCAAGGCTATTTAAACATCGAGAGTTTCCGCTTGGAAGGAACAATTCCTGTCTGGACTTTTGCTTGCGGAGATGCACTGATTGAAAAAAGAATTTGGATGCAACAAGGGGAAAATACCACTTACACCCGTTATACCTTCAAACGGGGCAGTAAATCCCTACAATTATCTATTAAAGCCTTAGTTAATTACCGCGATCATCACGGGACCACTCAATCAGGACAGTGGAAAATGGGGGTAGAAGAGGTGCCAAAAGGCTTGTGTGTCTCCCCTTATGCCGAAGCAACCCCTTTTTATCTCTGGGCCCCAAGTGCAGACGTTACCCTAAACTATCACTGGCATTTGGGTTATGATTTAGCGATGGAGAGGTATCGGGGTTTGTGGGATCGAGATGATCACTATAACGCCGCTACCTTCAACAAATCCCTCGAACCAGGGGAGTCCATGACTATTGTAGCTAGTACAAACCCTCGGTCATCTTTAGACGGCAAACAAGCATTAGAAGAACGATATCAATACGAAGAGGGTTTACTGCGGCGTTGCTCTCATTTTTCTGTTCCTTGGATCAAACAATTGGTTCTAGCGGCGGATCAATTTATTGTCAATCGTCCTTCGACCAATAACCCAGATGGTAAAACCATTATTGCTGGTTATCCTTGGTTTGCAGACTGGGGACGAGATAGCATGATTGCTTTACCTGGACTAACCCTAACCACAAACCGCCCCGACATTGCTCACGACATTCTCAGTACCTTTTCTAAATACTTGGACGGGGGAATGTTACCCAATGTATTCCCCGATGATAATCAAACTCCTCAGTACAATACTGTAGATGCTATCCTCTGGTATTTTGAGGCCATTCGCACCTATTACACTCTTACCAAAGATATTACTTTATTAAAAGACCTTTATCCCCTTCTGCAAGAGGTGATTGAATGTCACCGTCAAGGAACCCGTTATAACATTCATCTCGATAGCGATCATTTAATTTATGCTGGTCAAGAAGGAACTCAGTTAACCTGGATGGATGCTAAGGTGGGAGAATGGGTGGTTACTCCTCGTCACGGGAAACCGATCGAAGTCAACGTGCTATGGTACAACGCCTTGACTATTATGATCGAAATTGGGGATATTTTAGGGCAACCAACCGGAGAATACAAAACCATGGCCCGTAATACCCATGAAGGTTTCCAAAGATATTGGCATCCTTCCCTAAAATACTGTCAAGATATCTTAGATAGTCCTAACGGCCATGATAAGTCCATGCGGCCTAATCAAATTTTTGCGGTTTCCCTACCCCACAATAAAATAACCCCTCCCCTACTCAAACCGGATCAACAAAAGTCTGTGGTGGATACAGTGGCAAAAATGTTAATAACCTCTCACGGGTTGCGATCGCTGTGTGCTACCCATCACCAATATCAAGGCCGTTACGGTGGAGATCAAGTATCGAGGGATAAGAGTTATCATCAAGGAACGGTTTGGGCTTGGTTGATTGGTCCATTTGTGGAGGCCCATTGGCGAGTTTATGGCGATCGCAATTTGGCTAATAGTTTTCTTGAACCGATGGCTAATCACCTCAATGATGGGTGTGTGGGCAGTATTAGCGAGATTTTTGACGGTGATGCTCCCATGATCCCCAGAGGTTGTTTTGCCCAAGCTTGGAGTGTGGGGGAAGTTTTGAGGGTGTGGGCAGAAATTAACGATCCTTCGTGACACTCCTCCCGACGCTGAGCCAGTGGGTACAGCGCAGGCTTCCCTACCTCACGATAGGACGTTACTGCTTCATC
>NZ_JARVCN010000213.1:0-5667 GCF_038442745.1 Crocosphaera sp. Alani8 | reverse complement strand
TATTCTCAAACACTTTGGCTCAAACTATACAATTAATTTTGCTTAGGTACTTATAAACCGTGGTTTGATGAGGAGGATTTACTGCCAGGACAGAATTGGAGGGATGAGATTCCCAAGGCGTTGAAAAAGAGTGATATGTTCATCGCTTGCTTATCGTCAACTTCCATCAGTAAACGAGGGTATATCCAAGAAGAGTTCAGAATGGCGATGGAGATGATGGCCGAGTTACCACAAGGAACTATCTACTTTATCCCCCTGAAATTCGATGATTGTCAGATACCAGAACTGAGACAAAGCGAATATGGCTTGAATCTCAGGGATTTACAATGGTTAGACTATGGTAAGCCTAATGGCTTTGAGAAGTTAATGAAGTCCATTGAGCATCGGTTTGGGAGTCAGGGAACCAGACCGCAGAATACAGCCACCAGTCAAGCAAAGTCACAGCCTAGCATTGTACAAGACCATCAAGGGTCAGGGGACAATATAGCAGGAAATAAGACGGTTAATAACTATTACTCTCCCCCACCAACACCAACCGCTAACGATGGGAATACAGAAGCCTTACAATTGTGGACTCAGAAGTTAACAATGTATCGCAAAGAAGAAGCGATCGCTTCTGACCCTGAGCAGAAATTTCAACTGAAAAAGAAGATTCAGGAATGTAAGCAAAAGATTCAAGAGTTAGAAAAGCAGGAAGAAAAAATATTCAAGAATTGTCAACAATCAAATCACTACATAGAAAGACCCCCCATTGAAGAACAATGTCATCAAGAACTTAGCAGACCTGGGGGATTGATTAGACTTAAAGCTCCGAAAAGAATGGGAAAAACCCATTTAATGAATTGGCTGTTTGAAAGAATGAGTCAATCTCAAGAATATACAGGGATAGTTTTTGATTTCAATGAACCTGAATCTGGTGTTGTCGCTGACTTGGATGAACTCTTACAATATTTTTGTAGTTCCCTGAGTTTAGCTTTAGATTTACCTGATAAACTAGATGAGTTTTGGCAGAAGAAAAGAGCAAAAACTTTGAAATGTCGAGCTTATTTTGAAAAAGAGATACTTAAATCAGTTGAAGGAAACTTAATCATTGCTATCGATAATATAGACAGGTTATTTGAAGAAAAATATCAGGAAACTTCATTAGATTTTTTCGGAATGCTACGGTCTTGGTATGGAAATGCACAAACCTTACCAAACTGGCAAAAACTGCGCTTAATTCTGGTTTATTCCACAGAAGATTTACCAAATTTAGGGATGTACCAATCACCCTTTAATGTAGGAAAAGAAATTAAATTATCAGAATTTACCTCTGAACAAATTAAAGACTTAGTTAGTAGTTATGGCTTGAATTTATCAAACGAAGACATTGGCTGTTTAATGGAGTTAGTAGGGGGACATCCTTATTTAATCCATGAAGCGATTAATTATTTAGCTACATATCCTGAGAAACCCTTTTCAGAAATGCTCGTCAAGATCCCAACCGATGAAGGAATCTATTATCAACATTTTCAAAGCTATTGGAAAATCTTAGAGTCAGAGGCGGACTTGGCATTAGCTTTGCAAAAAATAATGATGTCTGATGTTCCTACTTCTTTGTCACAGGCTCTTATATTTAAGTTAGAGAGTTTAGGATTAATTGGGAAACATGAGAATCTAGTCTATCCCCGATATAAATTATATCAAGATTATTTTCGTTCACATATTGAACAACTTAAGGAGATAAAATAATGAGGGACGATTCTTTGACTAATTACGATTTTCAGTCTGGAGGAACTTTACCGACTAATCATCCTAGTTATGTGGAGAGAGAAGCAGATGCAGAACTTTTTGAGAAATTACAAAATGGGGATTTTTGTTATGTCTTAAATTCTCGACAAATGGGAAAATCAAGTTTATGGGTGCAAACATTTAAGAAGTTAAATAAGGTTAACATAGCCAGTGTTGCTATCGATTTAACCGCTATTGGACGAGCTTCAGTAGAAGAATGGTATGAAGGACTAGCTTATTTATTAGCAGATAATTTATCTTCTTATTGGGAGATAGACTGGGAAGATTGGTGGGAAGAAAAAGAGTCTCTTTCTCCACCACAACGATTTAGTCAATTTTTGGAAAAAATTGTTATCAATTCGGTTCCTGATGACTATGAAAAAGTGGTTATTTTTATAGACGAAATAGATTTTGTGAAAACTCTTCCTTTTAAGAGTGATGACTTTTTTGCTTTAATTAGAGCGTGTTACAATGCCAGAGCCAATAAACCTAAATATAATCGACTAACCTTCTGTTTATTGGGAGTAGCAACCCCAGCAGATTTAATCAATGATAAAATCATAACTCCTTTTAATATCGGGGTAGCCATTCAATTACAAGGCTTTCGTTTAGAAGAAGTTGGGGCATTAATTAAAGGGTTAGAGGGGAAAGTTATTTACCCTGAATCTGTCATGTCTGATATCTTATATTGGACAGGGGGACAACCCTTTTTAACCCAACGTCTCTGTGGTTTAGTGGTTAAGGAAAAGAACCCTACTCCCGATGTTTCCCAAATCGTTCAACGGATGATTATTGATAATTGGGAGGCTCAAGATGAACAAGAACACTTAAGAACTATTAAAAATCGAATTTTAGATAATGAACAAAAAGCAGGATATTTATTAGAATTATATCGAAAAGTTTTAAAAGATGAAAAGGTACTAATTAATAATAGCTCAGAAGAAACAGAATTAAAATTATCAGGATTAGTAGTAAAAAAAGGTGATTTTATTCAAGTTTATAATCCTATATATGCCAAAGTTTTCAATGAGTTTTGGCTTGATACAGAGCTAAATAAACTACGCCCTTACTCTGAAAGTTACCGAGCTTGGTTACATTCAGGGAAAACCGATGAATCTCGGTTATTACAAGGTCAAGCTTTGAAAGAAGCTGAAACATGGGCATCGGGGAAGAATTTAGGCGGTGAAGATCAAGATTTTCTGGGGGCTAGTCGTGCTAGGCAAAGAGAAGCTGATGTTAAACGAAAAGTGATTTTTCTTGGCAGTATTATTTTAGGAATAGCCGTATTATTATCGGCTGTTTTTGGAACACTAGCATGGAGAGCTAAAGAGGAACTTCAACAAGCTAAATTAGAATTACAAAAAATAGAACAGTATATTGTCCCTGTCGAACAACTGAACACATTAGCGCAACAACTAGAACCGTTTGAGAGGCAGGAAATCACTAATCTTCTGGAACAATTACCAAAAATCAAAAATGCCAGCACAAAAGTCGCTTTAAGATTGGCAATACAAGCATTAGCTTATGTCTATCTTGAAGATTTAGAGTTAGCTAAGAGTGCGCTCAATAAAAGTTTTAGTTTAGTTCATTTACTAGAAACAGAAATAGAAGATGAAGCATTGCTGCCAATAAGGCTCTTGTTAAAAAAGGTCAAGGGAGACTTAAAGCTGGCACAAGGACAGTCAGACCAATCGTTCAAGTATTACAATGACGCTTTTTCTATGTTAGAAGATAGTCAATACAATCCCTATCAATCTTCTTACAACATTTTC
Organism: Crocosphaera sp. Alani8; assembly: GCF_038442745.1. Classification (NCBI taxonomy): domain Bacteria; kingdom Bacillati; phylum Cyanobacteriota; class Cyanophyceae; order Chroococcales; family Aphanothecaceae; genus Crocosphaera; species Crocosphaera sp. Alani8. Next base: position 2,125 of record NZ_JARVCN010000213.1, on the reverse strand, counting down.
TCCGAAGATATGATCGTAGATGTTCATGAGAAATTAATCGAAAAACCCGCTCCTGAATCTTCTGGTCAAATCGTCGAAGCTTCTCTATTGGAACATTACAAACAACGGACTCAACACTATATTAAGCAACTAGAAACGTTGTTAGAACAAAAGAATTGGAAACAGGCAGATAAGATAACCTGGAATGCTGTCTACTATTCAGCCCAAAGCAAGAAGATAGATAGAGATTGGAACTGGCGTGATACTTCTTGTAATGATTTTAAGCGCATAGACAATCTTTGGTATGATCACTCGGGGGGAAAGTTTAGCTTTAAAGAGCAATGGAAAATTTATGCAAGATTGAACAATAACTCACCTCAATATAACTCCGATGCTTATAAGAAGTTCATTGTAGAAGTAGGATGGTATGGAGAAAAAGGATGGATAAGCTACAGCGACTTGAACTGGTCAGAAGACTCTCCTCAAAAGTCTCAGAGGGGACACCTCCCATCCATCGGAGTGGAGTGGAGAAGTGGGGGGTTGGGGTTGGTGGGGTGGTGGAGGGGAGGATTCAGAGGGAGGACACCTCCCATCGGAGTGGATAGATGGGGGGTAGCATTCATGGCATCATAGAGTTTGGGTGGATTTCTTCTCTCTCACAAGTGCTTGTGAATTGTAACATATAAAGACTTTCGCAGTTTTTTAAACTCCGAATAAATAAAAGGATTTTACGAGCTTATTAGGTTTTCAGCTATTCCATACCTGGTACTCCCCTTACGAGAAAATATAAAACGAACGCAAATCTCAATTTATGCGTAACTTTTTGTTTCAGAATTTAAAAACTCAGCTACATACTTCTTGTCGTAGCAGTTAGCCACGATGAATTTCTGAGAAACTTCCCTGACTTCATCACTCGGAATAGCCCAAGATTCTTTTTGCTGTTCAGCTACTTGCTCTTTCTCTGAGTCAGCCTCTTTCTTCCTTTTCTTCTTTTTCTTCTTAGTTGTCAATTTAGGCAACATTTGACTCCCCCAGAAATATCGTTTTTCTGGCTTTGCTTTGGGCTTATACTTCTTACAGAAGCCTTTATATTTTTGAGCGCACTCTCCTAAACTATCCCCCAAATTAAGAAAAGCAGGATGCCATTCAGTAAGTCCATCGTCTTCTAATCTTTCATGAGTACCATAGTTAGAAAAGTCATAAAAGAAACCGACTTGTATTTTTGCGGTTTTTGGATTTGCATGGATATATCTGAGAGTATTTAATGCACGGCGATAGTCGCTTTTTTCAAAGCCTGTACTATGATACCTCTTTTCCCAGAAATGTCCACAACGCTTGAGCATTCTGTTGAAGCACATGGCACTATACCAATTTAGCCATTGCATTATCTTGGGTAAGTCTTGTGGTTCTTTTGGTTCCAAAAGGTAGTGAACGTGGTTGCTCATAATACATAGTCCATAAAGTTTAAAATTAAACTTTTCTATGGCTTTTCTCAAGACGAATAGGAGAACTTCTTTACATTCTCTACGAATTAACCTAAACTCTCTACTATTACATCGTGTAGTGACATGGTAACAAAAATTAGGCTTTAATTGACGCTTTTGTCGTGGCATTTTTTGTCAAATAGAAATTGTTATAAAATAAGTATTTTATAACAACTGTGTTTCGATGATTCATCAGCGATACCGAAGGTCTCTAGCCTTGCAATCGCTTTTATCAAACAATCTTCTCCTCAAGGAATTGTAGCAACCCCTCTTCTAACTCAGTTAACCAAGGTCTATCAATTCTCCCCAAACTACTCAACACAGCCTTAGCGGTTTCCTCCATCTCTGAGTCATACAATTTAGTCAATCTATCGCATAATCCCCTAACCATCTCCTGCTGTTCATTGGAATAATCTAACCCCTTAAGATTCTCAAGTTTTGCCTGATATTCCCCGTCATATAACTGTACAGTACAAGAAAAGTCATTTACCTCGGTTATGATAGCCCAACAGCCGGCTTTCCCCCGTAAATCAGGGTTGTTTTTAGGGATGATTTGAGCAACTTCATTTTTCCGCCAGGGGTTAGGCACCGGTTTCCTCTCTCTAATTTTATCAAAAAATTGGGTTTAAAACCCCGTGCTTCTAGCACGGCTTTTGTTGTTT
>NZ_JARVCN010000212.1:0-5722 GCF_038442745.1 Crocosphaera sp. Alani8 | reverse complement strand
CATCTTTGTCCCCTAACTTTCGGCGAGTCCCCCCAGACTTTTTGAGAAGCTTCTGATCATAGATAAAAAATAGCCACGTTTTTAAATCAACGTGGCTATCTTAACTAAATTTTAATAAAATCTCTGCAGAAGTTCTCAACTATAAATTACACTTTTGAGTTGATTTAGATTTCTCCTCGTATTTCTTCAATTACACCATCACGAACCACAACTTCTACACTGAGTTTTTTCACTAAGTTCTCTCCTTTTTCAATACGGAAAAAACTTTCTAGTTGTCCTTGCACAACTTCCTGTTCTAATTCAACAGTTTGAACTTGTTGCATTTGTTGTAACAATTGGTTTTTTCTTTCTAACAACTCGCTTTTTTTCTGATTAACTTGCAATTGAATATTATCAATTTGTTGGGTTGTTTCCGGTCCAGGAGGGGATACACTTTGTTTCTGGATCTCAGCAATAGCTCGTTGTCCTTGCATGTCAATTTGTTGCATTTGATTGTCAAGCTGATTAATTTGTGCTTGCAATTGTTGTTGCATTTCCTCTTTCCAGCGGGTGGTGACAATCACTTTTAAATTAACCGGCCGTTTGAGCAGTAAACTGGTGTTTGGGTCTTCCATAACTCTTTTCTCCGTTGACTGATTGTTTAATTGATTAGGATTCAAACATCCCGTTAATCATACCTTGATATTGTTCCGTGACTACAGGACGTTTAATTTTCAAAGTTTGGGTCATCATCCCGTTTTCAACAGAAAAAGGTTGTAATATCAGTTCAAAAGTTTTAATCTGATCATCTGCACGATATCCCGGACGATTTTTGACCTCTTTTTTCAGTTCCTGTTTAAATAATTCCTGAACCGGCTTTCCGTAGAGATCGCTGCTAACAATGGTTTCTCTATTCGCGTCTTCTGGAGGGAAAGTTAGGTTAAGTTGTTGATTTTTGCCCCATGCTTGCAACGCGTCTAAGTTAGGTACAATTAAAGCACCCAAAGCTTTTTGGTCTTGTCCCACCAACATCATTTGGTCGATATAAGGACTTCTGACACAAGCATCTTCGATGGGTTGGGGTTCTATATTCTCCCCGTTACTCAAAACAATGGTATCCTTAGCCCGTCCAGTAATCACTAAATCGTTCATAGGGGTGATCCAACCTAAGTCCCCACTGTCAAACCATCCCTCGGGATCGATCGCTTTAGCAGTTGCTTCTGGTTTTTTATAGTATCCTTGCATCACTTGGGGACCGCGAATGAGAACCACACCTCGTTCTCCTCGGGGGACTTCTTCACGGGTATCGAGACTAACAATCTTAATTTCTGTGTTGGGAATGGGTTGACCGGAGGAACCCCGTAAGTTGTGGCTATGGGTACGGGCGTTGGTAACAGGGGAGGTTTCGGTGAGTCCATAACCCACTAAAACTGGAACATTGATGATCTCGTAAAAGTCGTCTAGGTGTTTGGCTAAGGAACCCCCACCACTGACTAAAGTTTCAAAATTGCCCCCTAAACCCTCTCGAATCTTCTTGTAGACCAATTTATCCCCCAAAGCGTGTAAAGGGGCGAGGAAGATGGTTTTAAGCTTCGCTATGAACCTGTCTATGCTAGAGGCATCGAAGTATTCTAAACCCATATTCTCGGCCATGCGTCGAGAGACGATGAAATTCTGGGAAATATTAAAGAAAAACTGTACTATTTTTTGTTGGGTAGCACTTTGTTCTCTGAGTTGCTTCTGTATCCCTTCATAAAGAGAGTCCCAGAGACGGGGAACCCCGACCATGTGATGGGGTTTAAACCGCTTGAGATCGGTCTTGAAGTTGCGGATATTGGTGTAAGTGAGGGTACAACCTTGGGATAAGAGGAAATATTCTGCGCTGCGCTCGTAGGAATGCCAAGATGGTAAGATACTGACGACAATATCTGCTTTTTTGGGTTGAATCACAGAGTCTAAATTTTTGACCTGATGCAATAGGTTACTATGGGAGAGCATTGCACCTTTGGGTTGTCCTGTGGTTCCTGATGTATAGATTAAGGTGGCTAAGTCGCTGCCACTTTTTTGGATGGGTTGTAAGCTACTTTCTGCCCCAAGTTCCATCAGTTGGCCATAGTTTAAAGTTTTGATAGTATCGTCTGGGTTTGGGGTTTCGTCGCTGAGTAAAATAATTAATTGTAAGGGAATCTCATCGCAAAATGCCCGTATTTTGTCTAAAGTTTTCTTATTTTCTACAATCAGGGTACTACTATCGCTATCTCTCAAAATATAGGCTATTTCGTTTTCATCTGCTTGGGCTGATCTCACTGCGTTGGCAGCCCCTGCTAACATCGATCCTTGATCGGCGATGAACCAACGGGGACTATTATCGGCGATTAAACTAACTTTATCATTTGCCGTCACTCCCAATGCCTGTAATCCTGCGGCAAATTGTGCTAGTTTTTCGTATAATTCAGCAAAAGTAAGTTTAACTTCCGGTTTGCTATGGGGATCGTGTAGCGCAACGATGTCGGCGAATTTTTTTCCTGCGATCGCCCATATTTCTGGTAAAGCCTCTAATTTCGCGTATTCGGGAATAGTTGTCATAGCTATTGATATTGGTAGTGGTTTTACCCTATAGACTAGCTAATAATAGGGTTGTTGTTCCCATGTTAGGGGTTCAACTTCCACCATTGAACGGGAATAGTGACAGTTTTTTGAGTGATCGGCGATCGCATCAATCCCAAAAGGTATTGTCCTTTTTGAAGCGCACATATTGCCATCGATAAGTATATTATGTTATTATTGGTAATTGTGTCGAAAACTTATATATTATGCCTAAACTAAAAACCCGTAAAGCTGCTGCCAAGCGTTTTCGAGTAACAGGAAGCGGTAAGAAAATTGTTAGGCGAAAAGCTTTCAAAAACCACTTATTAAACCATAAAAGTACGGAAAGAAAGCGTCGTCGTCTATCCAACCCATCTCTAGTTAGCGAACAGGACGAACCCAATGTGCGTCTAATGCTACCTTACATCTAAACTCTACTCAATCACCTGAGTTCGATATAAGAAAATTTATAGAAAATCTATCAGGTTCAAAAGTCTCAAGCACGTATCATTTCGTCAAAAAAGACTTAACTCCGAACTAATAACTCCTAACACCGAACTCAGGCCAATCACTTAAGTCCATTAAACAGAAACAGGGTCACTATGACAAGGGTAAAACGGGGCAATGTTGCCCGAAAACGTCGTAAAAAAATTCTTAAACTCGCCAAAGGGTTTAGAGGAAGTCACTCTCGCTTATTCCGTACTGCTAATCAGCAGGTAATGAAAGCGTTACGCAATTCTTATCGCGATCGTCGTAAACGGAAACGGGATTTCCGCCGCTTGTGGATCACCCGTATTAACGCTGCCGCCAGAGTCAATGGGATGAGTTACAGTCAATTAATTGGTCAGATGAAGAAGGCTAATATTGAGATCAATCGTAAGATGTTAGCACAACTAGCAATCCTTGACCCCCAAGCTTTTGCCAAGGTGGTAGAAACCGCTAACTCATCCAAATAAGCAATCACCGATCATGAATAATTGATAATGAAGTATCAATTATTCATCGGAAAAATTTTAGTATTACAACACAAATCATGGGACAATGACAAAGGCGATTACCTTCTAAGAAAGAATGAGTCAAAAACCGAAAATAATTGTCTTGGATGATGACCCAACCGGTTCTCAAACAGTACACAGTTGTTTGCTGTTGATGCAGTGGGACGTTGAAACGTTGAGATTGGGATTAAAAGATGATGTTCCTATCTTTTTTATCTTAACAAACACAAGGGCATTGACTCCCCAAAAGGCAGCAGAAGTCACCACAGAAGTTTGCCATAATCTTAAAATTGCCCTGGAAGCGGAAAAAATAGAGGATTTTTTGATTGTCAGTCGCTCAGATTCCACCCTCAGAGGTCACTATCCGGTAGAAACCGATGTAATTGCCCAAGAACTAGGGGGTTTTGACGCTCATTTTTTAATTCCTGCCTTTTTTGAAGGAGGAAGACAAACCCTTGATAGTATCCACTATTTAAAGGTAGAGGGGAAATTAACCCCTGTTCACGAAACAGAATTTGCCAAAGATTCCGTTTTTGCTTATAGCTATAGTTATTTACCAGATTACGTAGAAGAGAAAACAAAAGGACGCATCAAAACTGCGGAAGTTGAACGATTTTTATTAGCAGATATCCGAGAAAGTAGTTTAGAAAGATTGATGCAGTTACAAGGTAACAAATGTGCAGCAGTGGACGGAGAAAAACAAGAAGATTTAGATAAATTTGCAGATGATTTATTAACTGCAGCTGCATCCGGTAAACGATTTCTATTCCGTAGTGCCGCTAGTATCCTAACGTCTTTAGCCCAACTAGGTCAACAACCCATCCCACCAGAAGCAATGGCCGAATATAAACCAACCAATAAACCTGGGGTAGTTTTGGTGGGTTCTCACGTCAAAAAAACAACCCAACAATTACAAGATTTATTGACTCAATCTGATGTGGTGGGAATAGAAGTTGATGTTAAACAATTGCGAGATAATCCTCATCAAAAAAACCAGTTATTAAACAACATTTTAGAAAAAGTTAAAAGTGTTCACGAAAATAATCAGACCCCTGTTATTTACACCAGCAGAGAAGAATTAACCTTTGAAACAGTGCAAAAAAGGCTAGATTTCGGTGTAGCTGTATCCTCTTTATTAATGGAGATTGTTCAGGGTTTACCCCGGGATATTAGCTTTTTAATTAGTAAAGGAGGTATCACTTCCAACGATGTCTTAAGTGTTGGTTTAGAGTTACAAGCTGTTAGATTATTAGGACAAGTGTTAGCCGGATGTTCTATGGTAAGAACCGAAAAAGATCATCCTTTATTTCCCAATTTACCTGTAGTTTTGTTTCCCGGTAATGTGGGAAATGCTCAAGGTTTAACCACTGTTTATTCTCGTTTAAAACAATAGAATATAAAGTGGTTTTCGACTTAATGTGGTACAAGAAGTTAAGACTTGAGGCAGGAGGCAGGTGCAAAATGTAGTTTAATAACTCGCAAAGTGCCGTATTTGATAGAATTAATATAGCAATATATTTGAACAGCACCTCTATGAACTCAAGTCAAATTCGCAATGAGGCAAAAAACTACATAGATCAATTAACGCCAGACAAGTTAATTCTTGTAATAGATTTTCTCAAGGATTTACAAGAAGAGGATGATGTAGAGGCAACGGAAGAATTATTAAATATTCCTGGTTTTGAATCTGCTTTTAAAAAAGCCAACCAACAAGTAAAAAATGGAAAAACTAAAGATTGGCACATAATTCGAGACGATGTATAAAGTTCGATTATCTTTGGAAGCTGAAAAAGTTTTTGCCAAAAGCGATCGAGTCTTAGCCAAAAAACTAGTAAGATGTTTTAAAAACCTAGAAAACAATCCTCGTTCCCATCCTAATATTAAGCAACTAAAAGGCTCTTATTCTGGATATTATCGCTATAGAGTTGGAGATTATCGAGTTGTTTATTCGATTGAAGATGATTTAGTTGTAGTCAATGTAATTATTATTGCTCATCGTAGCAATATTTATGAGTAATTGTGTTTTCAGAAGAGCGCAAAATAAAAATTACAACAATTAGTAGATACACTGTCTTGTTTTAGATGGTCATTAGATTAAAGTGTAAATTAATACCAAATCCGCTCTTGTTACCCCCCTTATGGGGTAAAATAGATAGATGTCT
>NZ_JARVCN010000211.1:0-5775 GCF_038442745.1 Crocosphaera sp. Alani8 | reverse complement strand
GTTTTATGAACATGGTTTGGAACTTTGTCTCGTCAGGTGCAAGATGTGAGTTATATATAGTTATGATGATGGGGTACGGGCCTAACTATTTTGGCGATGGTTTTTCAAGCCTAATTCAGTTAAACGATAATATAGCTTTCTCTCTTACTATAGGGGTATTCATTCATTCTAGTGATGGCACGGGAAATGTGCATGATGAGAAGGAGAAATTGTTAAGCTTATGTTGTCAGTGTTGAGTGAGGCGATCGCTAAGTTCTTTAAGGGCAAACGGGAATCTTATATTTATGGGATTCTATCTCATCCCACCGAAACTAAGGTTTTAATGCAACTAGATCGAGAAGGTTGGTTTCTTCCGGTTGTTCGGATAAATCAAGCAATAGACTATTATGATTTCGGAACAATTAAGCAAAAAATAGGGAAAAATTTGGGAATTTCGGTTAATCTTTTATATGTAGCTAGTCAGCATTACGATAAATCGAAACGTCAAATTCACAGCGTATATGTCCTAGAACAAGATGGTTCTATCTCAGAACTACAAGACGGTTCTTGGATCTCTCTCGAAAGGCTCTCAAATCTATCCTTAAAACAACCTGAACACAAATCAATAATAGAGCAATATTTAACAGAAATTGAGAGAAAAAATCTTCCCGAACTGCGCCCACCTTATTTTCTGCGAAGACTTTTGAAAGGCTATTCTTGGTGAGAAGAGCAACGCTTTTTAACGATTAAAGTATTCTATTTATTAGGTTTATGAGGGGACTGAGATCGCTAGAGAAGAGTGATTAGAAAAGGGACGGGAGATCCTTCAAATGAGACCTAAATAAAAACCAATTAACATACCCAAACCGACTCCAGCCAGACCTGAAAAAAAAGGATTATCAGTTTTCCCAGTAAGAAAGGAAAAAATGACAATTTCTGTTTGTCCTGAGTCAGTTAAGGCTAGTTGCGGTCTGTTAAAATATTTAACTCAATTGATGTAAATGCGTTAATTGAGTTAAAATAGTCAGTAGGAACAATTAAACTTTAGAATAGAAGAGGTAAACAAGAATGGCGGTAGCTGGCGCAACAGTGGTAAGACCTAAAGTAACGGTGTATTTTAACCAAGATATCTATGATTGGCTCAATGAGAAAGCAGAACGAGAAGTTAGGTCAGTAGCCAATTTAGTAGAGTATTTAGTCACAAAAGCTAAAGAAGAAGAAATCAGTCAAAAAAAGAACAAATAGTTCTCTGGCTATGTATGAGAGGAAGATTGATGGCTGTTGATGTCGAAGGGTCTAATTTCAATCTTTGCTCATTCTCATAAAAGCAAAAAGCTGGCTACCCCTATGGTGAAACGGAGACAACCGACTAACCAAGAGGGCAACCAAGCCCTATCAAACAAATATTTTATTACTTCTATTGTCGCCTAAAGTTTCCGACTAACGCCACTTTAAGGGTTGCCAGAAGACACAAGTAACTTCTGGAGAAATCAATGAAACGTAGATATAATCTGCCTTGTGGCGGATCAGAGCGTGATGGAAAAAATTTCTTAAGTTCCATCATTTACCCCCCAATATCTGAGAGAGGGGTTACAAATGGACTGGATTAGATTTAACCGCCGTACTCCCTGCCCAGTATGCCAAGGAGAAAGGAGTGATTGTCGTCAAAACACCACCACCGGCCTAGTTTACTGCCGAAGTCATGAAGCCAACCCTGTAGACTACCTATACAGGGGTCAAGACACCTGGGGCTTTAACATCTGGGCTAACAAAGCAGACGCAGAAGAATGGGCCCAACAAAACCGTCAGGAATGGCAACGGGAACAGCAACGGCAACGAGACTTAGAGCAACAACAACAACGAGAACAACTTAATGCCCTGCTATCTATCCCAGAACGAGATAAGGTAATTAGGGAAATCCTAGACCAACTAACCCTATCAGATGCCCATAGGGAGATTCTAAGAAATCGTGGAATAAGCGATCGCGAAATAGAAGAATCAAACTACCGCAGTGTCAAACAATGGCAAAAACTAAGCTCACCTGTCACTAACGAACTGTCAGGGGTGAAATATGATGGATTAAGCTTAATTAACCACACTGACGGGATACTAATCCCAATTCCTAACGAAGAGGGATTATACACCCATCTTAGGGTGAATGATCTGACCCCAGGAACCGAAAATAAATATTACCCTCTGAGTAGTTCCAAACGTGGGGTGAAGTATCATCTACCGTCAGGGGAGCAACCCATTGCCGTTTATTTGCCCCAGGAAGCCCCGCAAAAACCAATAATAGGGTTTACAGAGGGACTGGAATACAAACCCCTTCTAGCCTCATCTAACGTGGGGATTCCGATTATTGGGGCCAGTGGTGGGAATTTTGGCAGTAGTCCTGGGGCCATAGAAGCGGCGATCGCCTCGATCAAAGAGAGATATGGATGGGATGAAAATACCCAGTTCATCTTGTATGCTGATGCAGGAGCAATTATTAATGGAAATGTAGCGATCGCCTACAGCAAATTAGGAGAAATCGTACCAGATTTAACTTAGAAATTCCTTCGTCTCAATGTTAAGTTTTCTGTGATCGGCTTGACAAAGCAATTATCATTGTATCCAAACGAAGAAATGTCGGGGGTGATTCAACGAGCGATCTCACGGAAATCAGCGTAGCGATCGCCGATCTAATCAAACCACATCACGGTATAGTCCAGTTACCTGTGGCTTTGCCCATTGATCTGAGTGTAAGTTAGTGCTGATTATTTTGAGGAAGTTCTTTACTAACTAATTGAACTTTTAATCCAGAGCGTGGATGAAGAGTAGGTATAGCGTCGAGGGTTAAGTCCTGATTCGGGGAGATTTCCCACAGATAATTCCGCAATAACAGAGAAGCAAAAATCTTCATTTCCATCTGTGCAAAGGCATATCCCAAGCAAAATCTAGGTCCCCCGCCAAAACCCACTAAACTGTATTCCATTTTTTTGTGTTCTTCTCGCTCACCACTGAAACGATCAGGATCAAATTGTTGGGGATTAGTGAAAACATTCCGATCTTGATGGGAAGAATTAATGCGATAGGTCACAATCCAATCTTTAGGAACGTAATATCCATTAAAGACAAATGGTTTTACCACACCGCGAAATCCACCCCCCACTGGTGGATAAAGGCGTTCTACTTCTTTGATTATTTGCTCAAGATAGGTCATTTGTTTGAGTTTTTCTAAAGTTAAACCCCTTTCAATGCCTAATGCCATTTGTTCCTCTCTTGCCTTAGCTAAGATCTCAGGATGCTTCCCTAAAGCCATACAGAAACTAACTAGCATTGATGTAGTCGTTTCGTGACCAGCAAATAATAAAAGTAACGCTTGCACTTTTATTTCTTCTTTGCTTAGAGAACGGCCCGCTTCATCTCTTGTTTGTATCATTAAGCCTAGTGCATCTTCTTGGACACTTGAGCCTTTTTTTTCTATTTGTTGCTCAATATACTCTAACAGATGATCTCGTGCCGCTAAAGCTTTCCCATATTTAGACCAACTGGCACGGATTGGTAAGATAGCAAATAGGCCATTACTTAAATCCCCAAACCATTTGGCCAAAAGCTCAATGTTATCTTCTGGAGAACTTCCCAACAGTAATACACTAGCAATTTCAAAGGTCATTTGCTTCATTTGAGGAAACCAAGTCAAATTTTTTTGCTTTTCCCACCTTGATAAATATTTGCTAATGATTTGCTCCATTGTTGTCACATATTTAGTTAACGCTTGACCATGAAAAGCCGGCATTAACAACTTGCGGTTCCGTTTATGTTCTTCTCCATCTTGGACAAACAAGGATCTTCCTAAAAGTTCCTGGAAATTATTAGGCCAACCTTTTCCCCAAGAAAAATAATCTATATGACTCGATAATATAAACTTGTTGGCTTGTGCGCCACTCATAAACACTGTCTTTCGACCCAAAATATTAGTTTTATAAATTGAACCATATTGTTTTTCTCGCTTATCCCCAAAATCGGGATCTAGTAAAAATTGGATGGTTTCACCAACTAAAGGCAACCCTAAACGACCTGGAGGCAAAGAGTTTGACGGTTTGACGGAACTTTCCTCTGCTTTTATGTGTTTCTTCATTTCACAGTGATCTAGGGCTGTGTGCCGACTTCTGTACTGAAGTATGATAACTCATCAACCCTCCAAAGAGTAGTTCAGTTCCCCTGTTACCATGATGTTAGTCACAAATCATCTCAAAAAGGTAACCACGGGAAACGTTTATGAAACCATGCTTTCAGCCGATGCTTTTCTCTGAGTTACCTTTTTTTCAACATACCCAAAAATTGAAACAGAAAAACACAGCCAAGGTATAAATACTCAGCCCTGATGGTGTGGGGAAAAATCGTTGAAAAAAGACCCTGTATAATCTGAGGAGGTAACTAAGGAAAAACAATGTGGTTGAAACATAGATATAATCGATGCTGTGGCTAGTTACCTTTTCGTTGTCTATGGTAACTCTCGTTGCCTTCACTGAGGGGAACTGGGAGAGGATCTGCGATTTTATCCGCGCACCGCTTCGCTGTTCTCTGCCGAGAGCGCTTGTCAACGAGGGGTCTTACAACTCCTTCGCTTTAATGTTAACTCTTGTGTTATTAGCTTGACAAAGTTGCATTCATGGTAAATCAAAAGGGATTCAATTAGGAATAACTAAAACCGAGATTGCTTAACAAAACTGTTACATTTTTCTTATCGTTTTTTTGACCTTTTTTTATTATCAATGTAGATCAATGTGGAAGACTGTATTCTCAGAGCAGTCTTGAAGTGAGGAGTGTTGTAATTAACAAAACCCATTTATAATTGGGAGAGCTTCTCATGATAAAATTACCAGGATTAACTAAAGAATTATCTCAAACCTTTTGGGGCATAACAGTTACCGTCTTACTTGTATCTTTGCTTTAATAATTAATTAGTCAAACTCATTAATTATTAGCAAAAGAATTGTCTTTTTCTATCCAAATTACTAAAGTCGCAATTAACACAAAAATCAAACAAACATAACAGACAAACAAAGCTGTTTCTAACATAATAAAATATCCATTAACAAAAGGTGTTAGGAATATTAATCAGAGGAGAAGTCGGCTCTCCTTTCATTAGGTTTGATCATTGAAAATATAATCAATTCAGACCCTACCCTCCTCACAAAGAGCCGGGTCTGATTATTATTTTTTCTGGCTATTAAGCTTGCATTAATCCAATTTCATTGGCTGAGCGAATGTGCATCCTTGCCAAACAATCTAATTGTTTTCGTTGATGACGTAACATCAAGTAGCGGGACTTGTCTTTGATGTTATCGATTGTGGAAATGTCTACTGTTGGGGGATTATAGTCGTATTGGATACCACGATAAGTAAGTTGCATGGTTCAAGCCTCCGAATGTTAATTGTTTGTGGTGATCGGTAGGCGCGTTCCTTCAGGATAGTTCCTTACTTCCGTCCTCAGCATCTCCTCTATGGAGTAACTGAAAAGATGAACGATTTACTTTCTGTATCTATTGTTACAGTTTTGATATTAAATGTCAAGGTTAGCAGACAAAATTCCCTAGCCTCAATGTTAAGTTTTCAGTCATAGGCTTGACATTGCCATCATCATTGTATTCAAACGAGGTCAAGTCGACGGTTATTCAAAGAGCGATCTCGGCAGAGAGCAGCGAAGCGGTGCGCGGATCTAATCAAACCACATCACTACATAGTCCAGTTACCTTTTCTAAGGTGATTTCCGAGAAAGCTTTTCCCATAGGGGGGGTAATCCCTTGGACT
>NZ_JARVCN010000210.1:0-5817 GCF_038442745.1 Crocosphaera sp. Alani8 | reverse complement strand
TCTTTGTCCCCTAACTTTCGGCGAGTCCCCCCAGACTTTTTGAGAAGCTTCATTCTTATTTAGAAGAATTGATCATAAACTAACTTTGTCTTTTATTTGTTTTTTAATACTTGGACTTAAGCCCAAAATACCTAAGAGAATTAACCCGACAGTAGAAGTTGGCTCAGGAACAGAGGGAGCTGCTTCCGGGGGTTGTATATCGCTTGCTAAAAAGGTAATGTTTTGCTCAGATTCGTTGGGGTTGCTATAAACAACACTTAAAAGGTAATTACTAATCATATTTTCGGAAGCATAATCACTTAGAGCGAAAGTGAAAACATCCTCACTCCCTCCACCAACAAGAGTAGCGACTTGACTAGTTACATCTGTTATGAATGTAGTTAAAAGACTTCCATTCACCATTCCAAGATTCGTCCAATCATCCCCCGTGTATGTTATCCCCTCCAAAGTCACTGTTGGAGTATACTCATCAACACTTTCATTGGTTGTGCTGTAGAGAAAGGCTTTTTCTACTGTCGAACCTAGTGGAACATCTGCTGTGATAGTATTAACCATTCCATTGCTACTAGTGACTGTATTCATTGACCAATTCCCTGTTCCATTAAAGTGGTACGACGAAAAAACTGCTGCTTCAGCCCTCGAAGCAATCAGAAGACCACCAGAACTCAGTAATAACCCCAATGCAATATGCTTAATCATAGTTCTTTCCCAAGTAAAACCGCATCTAGGGATCGTAAAATGAGTATTTTGAATTGTCAAGAGCAGTTTCCCCCCAGAATGACTCTTTAAAGGCACTGAATACAATCCAAAATTTTGGCGAATTTAAAAAGCGTCTCACAAAAAGAATCTGTTTCAGATTGTTAACTAAATGTAAACTAGATATTTTTTAGTTATGGCGAACTTAACAAGAAGAAATAATATCTTAAAATACCTTTAAAGAATGTATGGTTTCTTGTTCTTTTGTGTCATTATTTAAAGTAACCATTTTGATCTCCGCGGGTAGTCCCGTCGGAGTTTTTGCTTATTAGACATCTCCAAGAATCTATAACCCAGTCTCAGCAATGTAAACAGGCGGATTAGACTCGATGTAAAAAAATGCCCTAAGAACGAATTAATGAGAGTTTGAAGGGACTAAATCTAATTTGGACATAAAACTATGGCTCATTCTAACGTCAATTATCTCTCCAGATTTTGAGGATTCTACTATTTCTAAAATTAGGGAACTAATTCTCAACCGAACTAATCCACAAACAGTTAACAAAACTGATTTATATCGATTTTTATGTAAGTGAAACCTTTCTTGAAACACTTTAAATACTTTAACAACTCGAATTAAATGCTCTACAAAAATTCGATTAGATGATAAAGCTTTATTTTCTTCAATTTGATTTTCTGTTAATTTTCCCTTCCTGGGCTTTTTATGCGGAGTTGTGATTTGAGTTTCTCCAATGTAAGCTTTATCTCCACTAAAAGTTTGGTATTTCTTGAATTTATTTAAAGTTTGGCGACAGATTTTTATGTCACTCATTGGTCCAGGTTTTCCAATTACTACATCAATAATATCCTCAGCTTTTGGTAAGATAATAAATTGACTTTCTCAGATCATTTTCGGAGTCTTCTATAACCTTTCTAACTTGCCGATACCGTTGAATTTGCTCAGAGATAATTTTTAGCCTATTCTGTTGATACTCAAGTGCTACCTGATGAGGAATCCAAAGTCTATCTGATATTGTTTTTAGAATTTCAAGCAAATCGTTTCTTGCTTCGAGTGGATATCGGTAAATATTTAGTAAAATATTGGTGTCAAGAACGAAAATACAGTTCTCCCATAGAAACTTAAAGTCGTCTTCATTGGGCCTGTAGTAACCAGGAAAATGCTGCTTCATCTCAAAGAAAATATATTAATTAAGACTTATAGCCTATAATAATATCACAGTTTAAACAACTTTTACTAAGCACTCATAGCGTTTCTATCACTGATCATTTCAAGAGATAAAACAGCTTCCCCAAGACGATTTAAGTAAATATGATAAAACAATAGAATAGCTTTATTATTCAACAGTAACTGATTTTGCGAGGTTCCGAGGTTGATCCACATCTAACCCCCTTCTCGCAGCAATGTGATAGGCTAATAACTGTAAAGGAATAACTGCAATTATTGGGGATAAAAGTTCATCTACATGGGGAACAAACAACAAATCATCAAAGGTTGCTCTCGCTTCATTATCATCCACAGAAGTTACCCCTATTAACCTTGCATCTCTCGCTTTTGCTTCTTGTGCATTAGACAATACTTTATCATGAACAGCCCCTGGCATAGCAATAGCAACCACAGGAACTTTGGAATCTAATAAAGCAATGGGACCGTGTTTCATTTCTCCTGCTGGATAACCTTCAGCATGAATATAACTGATTTCTTTTAACTTTAATGATCCTTCTAAAGCAATCGGAAAATTGATACCTCTTCCCAAAAAAATAAAGTCTTGAGTATCAATAAATTCGTGGGCTAATTCTTCGATTTGTTTTTCTTGTTGACTTAAAATTAATTCGATTTGACTGGGTAATTCTCGTAACCCTTTAACTAAACTTTCAAATTTATCTAAACTCAAATTTTTACGACGATAAGCTAACTCGAGCGCTAAACAATAAAACCCCATTAATTGAGCAATAAAACTCTTAGTCGCAGCAACCCCAATTTCTATTCCTGCCTGTGTATTAATAATCCGATCTACCATGTGAGCAAGGGTACTTTCGGGACGGTTTGTAATACCTAAAATTCGTGCATCGTAGGGAAATTCTAAGCCCATTTTGCGTTGCTTTTCCATTTCTAATGCAGCCAAAGTATCAGCAGTTTCCCCCGACTGTGTTACTCCAATGGTCAGGGTATTTGCTAACATGGGTGCAGGAGAATAACGAAACTCTGAAGCATACTGCACTGTAGTAGGAATACCTGCTAATTGTTCCAGCAAGTATTTACCCACCATACTTGCATTCCAACTGGTGCCACAAGCAACAATTTGAATGTAATCTACATTGTCACAAAGTTCCTCAGCTAACCCTAAATTAATGGGACTTTTTTCCTCTGCTTTTTCAACACTCCAACTAGGATCTAAATAGGTTTCTAAACAACTTCTCACCACCGAAGGTTGCTCATAAATTTCTTTGAGCATGAAGTGGCGAAACCCTTGTTTTTCGACTGTGGTGATATTCCAATCTAGGGTTCTAGGCAGCTTTTTCAGGCGTTTTAGATCAAAATCGTAAACCTCTACCCCGAGAGGTGTTAAACGGGCAATTTCACCGTTTTCTAGGGACAAAACTGCATGGGTGTGAGGAACTACAGCAGTCACATCGGATGCACAGAAAAATTCCCCTTGACCAAAACCAATAATTAGGGGAGCTTGATGCCGTGCAACAATGATTTCATCAGGGTACTCTGCACAAATAACAGCGATGGCAAAAGACCCGTTAAGACGGTGAATCGCTTTTTGCACCGCTTCTAATAATCCATCGTAATCTAAGGTTTCAGGAAGATATTGAGAGATTAAATGGGGAATGACCTCTGTGTCGGTTTCTGAAGCAAATTCACACCCTTTATCGATTAATTCTTCCCGTAATTCCTGATGATTTTCAATAATACCATTCTGGACAACCGCTACCCTTTCAGTATTGTCCCGATGAGGGTGGGCGTTATGTTCTTCTGGTTTCCCGTGAGTGGCCCAACGGGTATGACCAATACCCATTTGTGAGGGGTTGACTTCTCGTTCTAATTTTTCTCGGAGGTTGTAGAGTTTGCCTTTTGCGCGAATGCAGTGTAAATTTCCTTCTAAAACCGTAGCAATACCGGCTGAGTCATAGCCTCTGTATTCTAGTCGTTCTAAACCGTCGATTAATACCTCGGTTGCTATCTTTGTGCCTATATAGCCCACAATTCCACACATAACTTTATATATACTGAGATGATTAACTTATTAATTGTCGATGATGATAACGAAAATTACTAGGCTTTTATCATTGATCAATGACTTACCTGGTGATCATAGTATACACAGACGTGGTTTCTGTATTTTCTGTTTCAACGGCAAACCATAGCGCAAGAATTAACTAAAACTAATCTTATGGAAAAATCAACCTACTTTATCTCAAAAGAAACTAAAATCAACGGGACATTAACATTGCCGGAGGGAATTGATAAACCCCCTGTTTGTTTATTTATTGGAGGCTCTTTTCCTCAAACTCGCGATGGGAATTTAGATAACTCAAAAAAAGACTGGTTTCCTGTTACTTTACCCGATAGAAATTTGTTCAAAGATGAGGCTAAATTATTTCAAGATTTAGGTTTTGCTACTTTTAGATACGATAAGAGAGGGTGTGGTGAAAGCCAAGGTAATTGCGATGATGTAAATTTATTTGATTTAGTCTATGATGCCAGAGAAGCTATAAAATGGTTAAAAAATTTACCCGATATCAATAATCATAAAATTGGTATTTTAGGACAAAGCGAAGGCGCAGTTATTGCTTTGATGTTGGCTGCTGAAAATTTAGATTTAGACTTTTATATCTGGCAAGGAGGAGTTTATAGTAACTTAGAAACTATTTTAAAATGGCAACGGGATAATTTTTGGAAATTAGAACAAAAAGCCATTGATAACTTTAAACATACTTTTCCTTTGATGTATTGGGTTTATGCCAAAACTGAGGAATTATGTGATAATATAAAGCAGGGAAATACTTATTTTAAACTAGGGGATGAAAATTGGTCAAAGAATTTTTATCTCCCTCTCTGGAAACAACACTTTGATTATCCACCTTCTGAGTTTATTGCTAAAATTAATTGTCCTGTTTTATTATTACACGGAAAATTAGATCATAATACACCCTACACAGAAGCATTACTAGCAGAAGAATTATTAAAAAAAGCAGGAAATACCCAGGTAGAAACTCATATTTTTCCAGGATTAGATCACAGTTTCCGACGACTGGGAAACCCTGATGAAGACTTTGTAACAGCAATGAAACGTCCCCTCGACGTTGAACTTAAACAAGCTATAATACAATGGCTAAAAAAACTTGACAATTAATAATTGTTATGAACGAAGAAAATCTAAATAAATTACGCCAAAAAGTTAGAGATTTGTCCTCAGACTATCAGCAAAAAAACGATTTTACTGGATGGTTTGAGGTTATTTATACCGACGCATTAGGAAACCCAGAGGGAGTTCCTTGGGCAAAAATGCAACCCCATCCTTGTTTAGAAAACTGGTTAAAAACAGCAACTATAAGCGAGAAAAAAGCCCTAGTTATCGGTTGTGGTTTAGGAGATGATAGCGAAGTATTAGCCCAATATAATGCTAATGTTACTGCTTTTGACATTGCTCCTTCATCTATTGAATGGTGTAAAAAACGGTTTCAAAATAGTTCTGTTAATTACCTAGTGGCTGACTTACTAGACTTAGATAATGGCTGGAAAAATAGCTTTGATTTTATCTTTGAATCGAGAACAATACAAGCATTACCTATCAGTATTAGAAGAAAAGTAATAGAAGCGATCGCAACACTATTGAAACCAGGAGGAACCCTATTAATAGTTACTCGTCTGCGAGAAGGCGAAGAGGAGGACTTTCAAGGTCCCCCCTGGGCAGTTTCGGAACAAGAACTATCACAGTTGTACGAGTATGGTTACCAAGAAGTGAATCGTATCCCTTACCTTGATGCCAATAATCCATCTATAAAACAAGCATTAATTGAATATAAAAGTAACTTAGTTTAGCTTCCCTGCGAGAAGCCCCGCACTGTACCGAAGGTCAGTGTCGGGATGGG
>NZ_JARVCN010000209.1:0-5824 GCF_038442745.1 Crocosphaera sp. Alani8 | reverse complement strand
TTGGCCTAAGTTTTCGCAGCGAGTGACCCCTGGCTTTTTGAGAAGATACGTTTTTGTCTTACTTTTTTCTTGGCATTGACTATTTATAGTTGTCAAAATACTCAAGAAGGTAATAGTATTCGTATTGGTATTTCTTCGGAAAATTTAATCTTTGAACAAGAAATAACCTCCCTGGCAGAACAAGCAACTAAAAGAAAGGTTACTATTATTCCAAAGGGATCGGTTTCCCTTGTGAATATGGCATGTAAGGGGGAACTAGATGCGATCGCTATTGCGGATGAAATGTGGCCAAATATTAAATGTCCTTCGGCTAATTGGGTTGATACATCGGGGACATTATATCAAAGTCGAGTACAATTTGCGCTCCCAAAAACCACTGCACAAGCTTTGGGCTGGGATAAAAAAATTGTCCCCCGTAAAGAAATTTTAGAGAAGCTAAAATCGGGAAAAATTCGCTTAGCAACAACTATTCCTACTTACAGCAATAGTGGCTATAATACCCTGCTTTGGTTAACCAGAGAAGCCATTACTTCTACCTTAACCCCTGAACAAATCACCCCTCAATCCCTAGAACCTCTACAACCTATTTATAAAAATTTAGGAAAATCTAGCGAAAGCACGGCTTATTTAGCAGAAACATTGGCTCAGGATTGGCCGGAAGACACTCTAGCCGCTCTTTATCGGTTTTTATATGCACCAGATGGGACAGAACTTTACTATCACGGGAAAACAACTACCCTATCTCAACCCGTTAGTTTAATAGAAGTTAAACCCGCTATTGCTGTTACTCCCACTTGGTTTGTAACCACAAAAGATGAAACCCTAAAAAGCCAATTAATTGAGGGGGTATTTAATCGATTAGAAAGCAAAAACCCCCGTAAATTTGAAGAAATTAAACGACTTCATCCCCCCTTAGCTAATACAATAACAAAAGAAGCAACTCCCATTGCTCAAGTTCATCGTCAACTTTTGGATAACTTTCACCCTTCAATCAGACAAAAACGTTGGATTATCGGTATTATTGATGCTTCCGGTTCTATGAGAGGAGAAGGATATCCACAACTATTAGCTGCTTTCTCAGAATTATTAGAAACCCAAAAAGCAAAAGATAATTTTTTGTACTCTCCAAATGATCGTTTTAGTCTCATTATTTATCAAGGAAATGATGCGTATCAAATCCCTTTTAATAGTCAACCAGCAGAAGAAATATCTCGAGAAATTATCTGGGAAACATTGCAAAAAGACGTACAACCAAAGGGTGGAACTCCTATAGATAAAGGTTTAATTATGGGGTTAGAAACAGCCTCAAAAGTTCCCCCTGATTACAAAATAGAGATTTTCCTATTTACCGATGGAAAATTTGCAGATCCCATTACCCCAGAACTCTTGAATACTTATCAATCTTTACAAGACAAAAATGTAGAATTAACTATTGTGGGAGCAGGAGAAATTGATAGCCAACAACTACGAAAATTATCGAGAACACTAGATGCAAGACCGATTATTTCAGGGAATGCTAACCAAACTTTAGAAGAGTTATTAAAAGCATTTCGAGAAGCACAAATATAGTCGGGATTATGTCATCACAAATAATAATTAGTCATTAATTTTTAAGGAGAGGTAACAAATCATGAATCGGCAAAAACGTAAAATTTCTCAACTGACTAGTAGTAGCCTCATTATTCTAGTAACTTTAGCTCTCAAGTTATTAGGAATAAACTGGATTAATTCCATAGCTATCGGTGTCACATTAGGGGTAGCTGCCCTCATTTTAACCAGTAGCTTGAGTGAAAGAATTCAAAATTTTTCTAGTTGGATTGCTTATATTTTAATTGCTCTAGGAATTGGTTGACTAACGATTTTTGGAATCCCTCAAATTCAAGAAAATTTTAAAACCCCCGATTTGATTTCTGGTTATGTCGGCGGAGAAAGATACGATTTATTGGTCAAAGATGAGAAGATCAAAGAATTATTAAAAATGGAAAATTTGCAAATAACCGAGGGAAGTGTCACGAAAAAAGGCTCGATTTCCCAATTATCTACCCTTCAAGAGCAAACCAACTTAGATGGACTAGATTTTATTTGGACAGGAGATGCACCCATTGCTGAAGGAGGTGGACAAATTTTAGAAGCAAAAGGAATAAAAATTTTAGACAACGAGGCAACATTTAGCGATCCTTTGGTGTTGGTTGTGGATAAAAATGCCGCTCAAACTTTATCAGAAAAACAATTTTTTACAGTAATAAAACCCGACGATAATCTTAAAAAATACGGGTTTGAATATCGAGTGGATGCTGTGACTTTGGCTGACTTTTTAGAAGGTAATCTAACTTGGAATCAAGTAGGATTAACTCGATACGCTTCCCCTCCAGGAGTGATTATGACCAATGCTCGTAAATCAAATGGTGGAGTGATGGCTGAAACTTTAATCGGAACTATTTGGTACAATATGCTGTTAAATGGTGTAGCCGATCAACCCGATTTAAAAAACAGTTCTCATATTCCTCAATTTAAACCTTTACCTACAGAAATTCCGGCAGAACTTACTAAAAAAATGGAGAATTTAAGGCTCTATTCTGGGTTCGCTGAATCAACTTCCTCGAAAATTAAAGTGTCTTTAGAAGAAGGGGGTTTTCCTTGGGCCATAACTTATTATTCCGTAGGAAAACAAATTATTCAAGAAAACTCCCAATTTACCTTAGTTGCTTTATCCCATACTGTTATCAATAGTAATCAATTTTTATCGTTTTCTGAAAAAGGAACACAACTTCTGAGAATTATTCAATTACCCGAGTTTCAAGAAGCTGCTCAAAACTACGGTTATGATTCACCCCAAGGCAATTGGATCGTTTTGCCAGATCCCAGTTTTGCCGCAGTTAAATCCTTATCTAATCTATTAGAAGAAGCTGAACAATCATAAATTTTATCCTAACTAAATATGAAAATCCTTGTTTAGCAAACATCCTGTAAGCCTTTCAGCGATTAGTTTACAAAAACTTCTCTGTTGTAAGTATAAATACCCTGATGACTTTTGTTATCTTTTTGGGTATTCTGTTTTTGCTATCTCAGAATCCCTTTCTGTAGACTTACTCGATCGCAAATAACAAGCATACTTCATTGCAAACCCTTACTCTGACTTGGGTTATGACTCCTATATCCAAAGCATAAGAGGTTGCTTGTCTTATGCCCCCCGTTTATTAACTTTTTCATCATATCTAGAATCCATCCTATCCTTGATAAATTTTTTTTGCTTATGTACTTCTCGACCTTATTCTCTACTGTAAAAGACTGGGTGAAAGTTATCAGCTTTCTAATACTAGTTCTGTTCGCCAGTTACACTCTCTTTTTAACCTTTAGATATTTCTTCTCTTCCCTCTTCTAACTCTACGTGAGTTCGACGGAAATTTTGTAGTCAACAGATAGCACCAGATCTTGAGGAATACTACTTCCAGCATAGGTCTGGTGCTATCATATTTAGCCTAGCCTATTTCCTTTAATGAAGGCTGATGGCTGATAGCTGATAGCTGATAGCTAAACGCTTACAAACTAGTCAGTGTTATCGAAGGTGCAAGATATGAGTAATAGCTGATAAGATACGTTTGACACCAAACCAATCTTTATTAAGCCGGAACCTCAACCGTTTCTATCCCTGCTAACTCAAAGGCATCATGAACTGCTTTTAACGCCTTAACCCCTTCTTCTTGGGGAACAACGCAACTAATCTTGATCTCGGAAGTAGCAATCATTTTAATATTAATCTTTTCCTTGGCTAAAGCCGTAAAAAACTTAGCTGCAACCCCTGGTTGTCCAACCATACCGGCACCAACAATACTCACCTTAGCGATATCTTCATCCACTATCATCTCCTCAAAGCTCTCAGAAAGGCTCTTTAAGGCTTCACAAGCTGCTTGAGCATTCTCTTGAGCAACTGTAAAGGCAATGTCACGGGTGGGGGTTCCTGCTAAAATACGGCAACGCTGAGATTGAATAATGGTATCCACACTAATATTATTGTCCGCCAATACTCCAAAAATACCAGCTGCCATCCCCGGTTTATCCTTAACATGACGAATGGCAATTTGCGCCTGTTTCGTGTCTACAGCAACTCCCCGTACAGGAGGTGCGGTGGCTGCTGTTTGAGAGGCTGCAGTATTAGAGGATAATTGCAGATCAAACGCTTCACACAAAACAGATATGGCTCGATCGCCGTCTTTTTGAGCTACCACGCAACTCACTTTCACTTCTGAGGTGGAGATCATTTCGATGTTAATCTTAGCTGCAGCCAAGGTTTTAAACATTTTGGCTGCGATACCCGGACGGCCGATCATTCCAGCACCGGCGATGGAAACTTTAGCCACTCCTGTTTCTACCATCACTTCTGCTTCGGTGGAGTTGGAGGGGGTACTGCGTAAAACAGGTGCGATCGCTTCTGCTACTGCTTCTGCTTTGTTCAAGACATTTTTGACCACCGTAAAGGCAATATCATTACTATTTCCGTCGTGGATAGATTGAATGATTAGGTCCACATCCACCTGTTGATGGGCGATTTCTCCAAATAAACGGGCGGCTATTCCGGGGCGATCGGGAACCCGTAATAGGGCAATTTTTCCCTGTTCACCGTCAAATTCTACCCCATCCACCGCTTTAGTCAGTTCTAAACCTTCTAAGGATCTGGGTTTGGGAATAGGGGAAATTACGTGAGTACCTGGTGCATCGCTCCAGCTAGAACGCACCACCAAGGAAACCCCGTAGTTACGGGCAATTTCCACTGCTCTCGGGTGTAGTACTTTTGCTCCGAGACTGGCTAATTCTAACATCTCATCGCAGGTTATTTCCTCCATTAACCTTGCGGAAGGTACCAGACGGGGATCGGTGGTCAAAATTCCTGGAACATCGGTGTATATCTCGCAAAAATTGGCTTTTAATGAGGCGGCCAACGCCACTGCAGAGGTATCTGAACCCCCGCGGCCCAGAGTAGTAATTTCTAGATTTTCTCGGGAACTAATGCCTTGAAACCCTGCTACAACTACCACTTCCCCTTGATCAAGATGGTGTTTGATGCGATCTGGTTTAATAGAAAGGATACGGGCCCGACTGTGTTCGGCTTCGGTAACGATGCCTACTTGCGCCCCAGTTAATGAGGTAGCTGTTTGACCTATTTCTTGTAGAGCCATGGTCATGAGGGCAATAGTTACCTGCTCCCCCGTAGAGAGTAACATATCCATCTCTCTTCTGGAAGGGTTGGGGGTGATTTCCTGAGCTAACCCTACTAAAGTATCGGTGGTTTTGCCCATAGCAGAGACAACTACAACCACTTTATTTCCTTGTTGAACAGTTTTACGGATACGTTGGGCGACGGTTTGTATGCGTTCCACCGAGCCGACGGAGGTTCCTCCATATTTTTGCACAATGAGAGCCATAGTTGAAATAGAAGCAGAGATATCTAAGCTTTAATTTAGCAAAGTTACTTAGGGGTTATGGGGAATTTGTAACATTTTCTTATATTGTTGAGTCCCAGGAATTTGGGAAAAGTTTTGATTAGTCATCACCCCTTCGGAGCAAGGAGTCAGGAGTCAGGTAAATCTGTGGCTGAGGGAAAACAATCTTTAGGAAGATAGCTTAATGTATGACTTATTGCCAGATGGCAAAAGACCTTACCCAACTGAAAAAACTCTCTGATTATAACTGGTTAACTGAATCAACGGCAGCGACATTACAACAGGCATTAAAAAACTTGGAATCGGCTTTTAAGAATTTCTTTGAAAAGAGAGCTAATACCAAATCCGCTCTTGTTATACCCTTTATAAGCTAGAATAGGCAGATG
>NZ_JARVCN010000208.1:0-5842 GCF_038442745.1 Crocosphaera sp. Alani8 | reverse complement strand
GAGGTAGGGAAGCCCGCGCTGTACCCACTGGATCAGCGTCGGGAGGAGTGTCACGAAAATGATTACTAAAACGGTACACTTCTAAAACCAGTCGATGCGCTTTTTGCCACACAACTAAATCTCGAAAACTTTTAGCCGGTACTCTTCCCATTCTGACTCCTAACTCCTGACTCCTAACTCCTAACTCCTAACTCCTAACTCCTAACTCCTGACTCCTGACTCCTAACTCCTGACTCCCCAATTCCACAACCCTACCAATAATAGCGATCGCAGGTGCTTCAAAATTCGCTTCTTCTACTTGTTGAATAATAGTATTTAATGTCCCTATCAACTGTTCTTGTTCCGGTCGAGTTCCCCAACGGATCAAAGCAATAGGAGTTTCAGAAGTTAACCCACCTTTTTCCAATTGTGCGACAATATTAGGTAGGTTATGAACCCCCATATAAATAACAACAGTTTCTGATCCCTGAGCGATCGCACTCCAGTTAATATCGGGTCGATATTTTCCCGCCGCTTCGTGACCGGTTACGAAAGTAACTGAAGAACTATAACCGCGATGGGTAACGGGAATACCCGCATAAGCAGGAGCAGCAATACCAGAGGTAATTCCAGGGATCACCTCCACAGGAATACCTGCGTTAACCAAGTCTGTCATTTCTTCTCCTCCTCGACCAAATACAAAGGGATCTCCCCCTTTGAGACGAACTACCACAGGATACTGTCGCGCTTTTTCGATTAAGATTTGAGTTGTTTCTGCTTGTAACTTAGAATGACGGCCGCGACGTTTTCCTGCATCGATTTTAATCGCTTGTTCACCTATCATATCTATGATGGGAGGGCTTACCAGAGCGTCATAAACCACTACATCAGCGTGTTCAAGCAACGTTTTGCCTTTTAAGGTCATCAACCCTGGATCACCTGGTCCAGCACCAACTAGATAGACTTTTCCTAAACAAGTTTGGTTTATATTTTGCGACATTAGTTTATTCTTCCCTCATAGGTATATGAACAACAGGATTATAAAAAAGCTAAACTTCTAATTTCCTTCTGACTCCTGACTTGTATTAACTATTCATCCATTCATCAACTATTAATTTAGCCATTTCTGGGGTTGCGCCGAGGGGTTGTCCTAAGTTAAGTTTAGTGTGCGGTGAGTTGTCTTGTAATTGTTGGACTTGTTGGGCGATCATATTAGTAATGCCTCCTGTAAAGAGAAAATAAGGCGCAATGGTAATATTTTGTTGACCTTGTTTAATTAGAGCGTTGACTTGCTCTGATAAACTAGGTTGGATACTCCAATAAGCAACCTGTGCGTTTAATCGAGTTGCGCTCGCTTCAACAGAACGGTTTCCTCCTTGACGACGACTTCCATGAGCAACAATAATCTTAGCGTCTTGGGGATGGGTTGAGAACTGATGAGAGATAATCTTAATCAATGCTTCGTAACTGCCTAAATAGGGATACAACTCTATACTTATTCTAGGGCCAATTTTTTCTTGAGCGACAGCTATTTCTCTAGGTATATCTTCTCTGACATGAACTCCTGGTAAGAGGAATAAAGGTACAACTTTCAGGTTGTTAATGCCTACTTTTGTGAGTTTATTAGCAAATTGTTCAATTTTTTCCCATAAAGGCACTTCAGACAGTTCGAGGGATGCTGTTTGTACCATTGTCACGGGAGATAGTACCGTACAAGAATTGCTTTTATCGGAGTTATTTTTTGGGTTGATGTGGAGTTGTAGTTGCTCTTCTACCAAATAGGATAACCGTTCTAACGCGATTTGTGGTCGTGGATCACGACTTCCGTGGGAAACGAGAAGATAAGCTGATGTCAAAGTCAAGGTATTTATGAAAAATTGTTTATATCTTATTTTAAAATTAAACTTCAGAAAATGATAACTGATAACTGGTCACTAATAACTGATAACTGATAAAATGGCAATCTTTTTAACATAAATTGACAATGTGTTGTAACTCTTAATAAAAAAGGGTATCAAGAAGGCATAAAAGGCTGGTAGACTGGGATTCAGGCATCGTAAATTCCTGCTAAAAAATGTAACAGATTTGTTACCAAAAGAAGGAAAACGAGTCTTTAATCGATTGAAAAAAGTCTTTTTAAACAAGCTATGGTCAATACCCTTCAAAAATCTGAATTTGACGAAATGCGTCCGGGTACCAAAGTTCCGGCAAAGGAAACTATCCTAACCCCTCGTTTTTACACTACTGACTTTGATGCAGTGGCAAAAATGGATATTTCAGTAAACGAAGAGGAATTAAAAGCCATTCTCGAAGAATTTCGTACTGATTATAACCGTCATCATTTTGTCCGTCGTCAAGAGTTTGCTAAAAGTTGGGATCACATTGATGGGGATACCCGTCGCTTGTTTGTAGAATTTTTAGAACGTTCCTGTACGGCAGAATTTTCCGGGTTTCTTCTCTATAAGGAACTGGGTAGAAAGCTAAAAAATAGGAGTCCTATTTTAGCTGAATGTTTCACCCTCATGGCCCGAGACGAAGCGCGTCACGCTGGTTTCCTCAATAAAGCACTCTCTGATTTTAATCTGTCTTTAGACCTCAGTTTCTTAACCAAGAGTCGTAGCTATACCTTCTTCCAACCGAAGTTTATTTTTTATGCAACCTATTTGTCGGAAAAAATCGGTTACTGGCGTTATATCACCATTTTCCGTCACTTAGAGAAACATCCCGAAGACAGAATCTATCCGATTTTTAACTTCTTTGAAAACTGGTGTCAAGACGAGAACCGTCACGGGGACTTTTTTGATGCCATCATGAAGGCGACTCCTAACATTCTAAACGATTGGAAAGCCCGTTTATGGTGTCGTTTCTTCCTGTTATCTGTCTTTGCAACCATGTATCTCAATGATATTCACCGGTCTGATTTTTATGCAGCCATTGGACTTGATGCGCGCGAATATGATAAATATGTTATAGAGAAGACCAACGAAACAACAGGACGAGTGTTCCCCGTTATTTTGGATGTGGAAAATCCGGAATTCTACGGTAGGTTAGAAACCTGTGTCAAAAATAACGAAAAATTACGAGAAATTGACGCTTCTAACAGTCCGTCCCCTGTTAAGTTCCTCAGAAAATTACCTGCTTTCGTTTCTAATGGAGTTCAGTTTATAAAACTCTATTTGATGAAACCTATTCGGGTTGACCATATACAAGGAACTGTTCGTTAAAAGTTTTGAGTTAGTTTACGTTTTGACCACCCGCTACGGCGGGTGTTTTATTTATTTTAAAGGTCAAAAATATGAAAAACAAAGAAGCATTAACAATTGTTGTTACAGGAGTTACTAAAGGGTTAGGAAAAGCTTTGTGTGAAGGATTAATAAAACTTGGACATCAGGTTATTGGATGTGGTCGTTCCGTTAATGAAATTGAAAAACTTAAGCAGATTTATCCTAATCATGATTTTGATGTAGTTGATATATGCAATAATCAAGAAGTAAAAAAATGGGCTAATAGAGTAGTTGATAAATGGGGAAGTCCTCACTTTTTAATTAATAATGCAGCTATTATCAATCAACCCTTACCCTTGTGGGAAATTAGCGAAGAAGAATTTGTTAAATTAATTGACATTAATATTAACGGTGTTGTAAGAGTTATTCGGGCTTTTTTGCCTTCTATGATAGAGGAGAAAAAAGGAATTGTGGTGAATTTTAGCTCAGGTTGGGGACGTTCTACTTCCCCAGAAGTCGTCCCTTATTGTACTTCAAAATGGGCTATTGAAGGCTTATCCCAAGGATTGGCGCAAGAAGTTCCTAATGGGATAGGAATCGTCGCTCTTAACCCAGGAATTATCAACACAGAAATGCTACAAACCTGTTGGCAAGATTATGCTTCTACGTTTCAGTCTCCTTCTCAATGGAGTCAAAAAGCAATTCCTTTTATTTTAAAGTTAACAGCTAAAAATAATGGTCAATCTCTGTCAGTTTAATAGATTAATCTATTGTCTTGATTTTCTTGCGTTATTGTCGCAATCTTCATTTGCATAGATTATTAACTTTCTGTCTTTGAAGTAACAGTCACAAGCAAGAGGTAGGAGTTAAATTTATGGAATTAACTCGATTATCAGATGGTTACAATCCAGGTAATTATGAGAATTTAGTATCGGTCATAATTCCCCGTTTCAGCCCAGAAAGTACCAAAATTGATCCTTTCCCCGACAATTTCTTAACCTAATCATCAAGATTTATTACGGATTTGGCAGAGTCTGATAATAGTAGCTATATTGTTTTGCAAATGATGAATATCTTGAAATTTGCCTGATTATCAGCAAATTAAAACCATGTGAGGAGATTTATGAACTTATTATCCCGCTCTATTGCTCTGTCTTTATTCATGAGCATGACAGTCGTTCTTTGCCCAAATGTTTCTGCTCAAAAGGAGGCAGAAGTTAACATCACAATTAAGGAACCCCCTTCCGGGGAACCCCCAAAGTGCAAAGATGACAACTTCATAGGAAAGCTGAATAGTCAATTCCCAGCTTCAGAAATGGTTGAACTGTACTATGTCCGTCGAGCTGGAACTATGGTAGAAATATTAGGTGAAATTGTAAAAGCTAATCCCTGTCTAAGAGGTATTGTCATCAATTCTGAGACAAACAACACCATCACTTTATACGGCAAACAAGTACAAAGAGATTATGTAAAACGAGTGATTGCCATGTTAGATTTACGCCGTGAGGGAGTGGATATGGCAATGTGGGGAATACTAATATCAAGTGATAACCCCGGGGAACTTTCTCAATCCATGCGAGAAATTAATAGAGAAGTTGCCCAGACACGGGATTTACTATTAGCAACTTATTTGAAATTGGAAGAAGAAGCTAGAAAAATCGAGATTGATCCTGCACTAAATAATATATTTGATCAACTGGGATATCGAGATGCATTAAATCCCGATCGTCCTTATCTTTCCATGACAGATATTTTGCTTCGCATCAGTGCAGCAGCAGATCGTGAAACGGCTTATGTGACTATTGCTGAAAATCTTTGCAAATTCTTTAGAGAAGACGAGGAGTATGCAGTAAAATTTTCTGACTATGTCAGAGAGTTAGGGAAAAGACCTTTTGACAATTATCTTGGGAAAGTGATGCCTGGATTACAGGACGATGTTGGTAAATGTGAGCAATATAGTGTATCTCTATATAAAGAAAAAGGTGATGATTTAGCTAGGAAATTTAGGAGAAGAAGAGCTATACTTGATTTTGCTCTAAACTATGCTCATTTCAGAGAAGAACCAAATAAGTTTAATTCGGAAGAGTTACAGAAATCGGCTGAAAACTTGAATTCATTCTTGAGTCCTTTTATTGATGCAGTTAATCGCGACGTAGAAGAATTATTCATGGAACCAACTCTAAGAAAAATTCAGGGAATTGTTGGCCACTTTGGAGATGTTTCCTATGCTGAGGTAGGTAGAACTAAAGTTAGGGGTTTAAACGGAATTTCATCCTCAGTAGCATCAACAACAGTGAGTGCTTTTGACGAAACTGGTCCTTTAAGACTCAACGAGCTATTACGAGAAGCAGGGGACCTCAATCAATTTTCCAAAGACTTATTCCCTCCTCTTGTGGATGAGGTGGTTCCGGCTTCTTCCATAATCAGTTTATTCGCTGCCCTAAGTGCAGATCGCTCTGTCTTCCGATCCTTAACTTCGGGGGTATCTTTGGATATTACCCCTTCCGTGTTACGCAATAGCAGCTCAGCAGAACTCAAGATTGATTTGACTACAGGACCACAAGAAGTCCAAGAACCCACACCAGATGAAGCTTCTCAAAAAGTCTGGGGGGACTCGCCGAAAGTTAGGGGACAAAGAT
>NZ_JARVCN010000207.1:0-33899 GCF_038442745.1 Crocosphaera sp. Alani8 | reverse complement strand
TGTTTGGCCTAAGTTTTCGCAGCGAGTGACCCCTGGCTTTTTGAGAAGATACAGATCCTATTGGTTTTGAGGCTGGGGATGTCAATTTATATCGTTATGTGGGGGTTAAACTAGCGAGGGTTATCTGAGGTGCAATCTGGACATTCTTGTTGGCTCAGGTAAGATAATCCAATATTAAGTGGTCGGATAATTAATACCAATTAATAAAAAAGAGTTAGACAAAAATGCCTAACCCTTATAATTTAAAAACCTGGACTAAAAGCTAGTTATTGACTCCGTTGGGATTGTACTCTTCAATTTTGATGTCCACAGGCTTAACATTCCAGATTTCGTTGCAATACTCAGCGATGGTGCGATCTGAGGAAAATTTACCCATCCTTGCAGAGTTAAGAATGGACATTTTTGTCCAGTTTTCCTGATCCCGATAAGCCTGACTAACTGCGTCTTGACAGTCAACATAAGCTTGGTAGTCAGCCATTAACATATAGGGATCGTCGTACATCAACTGATCCACAATGGGTTGGAATAACTCACCGTTCCCGTGACTAAAGTAACCGCTAGAAATGCCATCGATTACCCGTTTTAGGCTGCCGTTGTTATGATAGTATTCGCTAGGAGAATAGCCTTGAGATTTGCGATCGTACACTTCATGGGCGGTTAACCCAAACAAGAAGAAGTTCTCTGGATGCGCCTCTTCGCGAATCTCGATATTAGCTCCATCTAAAGTACCGATGGTTAAAGCCCCATTCATGGCAAACTTCATATTACCAGTTCCGGAAGCTTCTTTACCTGCGGTGGATATTTGTTCTGATAAGTCGGCAGCAGGATAAACCCTTTGACCCAAAGAAACGTTAAAGTTAGGCATAAATACCACCTTTAAGCGACCCCGAACATCGGGATCATTGTTAACCACTTCCGCTACGGAATTGATTAGCTTAATGATTAATTTAGCCATGAAGTAACCTGGGGCGGCTTTACCTCCAAAAAGGAAGGTGCGGGGAACATAGTCACCGTTAGGGTTATCCTTAATACGGTTGTAGAGGTTAATGACTTCGAGAACCATTAAGTGCTGCCGTTTGTATTCGTGAATACGCTTGACCTGCACATCGAACATGGTGTTAGGATCGATGTCGATGTTGCGATACTTTTGTAAATAGTGGGCTAAGTTTTGTTTGTTTGCTTGTTTAATTTCTCGCCATTGTTTACGGAAAGCTGCATCATCGGCGAATTTTTCTAGTTGGCGCATTTCGTCTAGATTCTTTAACCAACCATTTCCTATCTTCTCCGTCACCAAGGCAGATAGTTTGGGGTTACTCAACAGTATCCAGCGACGAGGAGTAACACCATTGGTTTTGTTGTAGAATTTTTCTGGCCAAAGTCTAGCAAAATGCTTGAGGGTGTCTTGTTGGAGTAACTGGGTGTGTAAGGCCGCTACCCCGTTGATAGCGTGGGAACCTAAACAAGCTAGGTTAGCCATACGGATCAATTTTTCGGATCTTTCTTCGATTAGGGAAATATCCGTGATTAGTTGGTCATCACCGGGGAACTGGGCCCGTTTTTCCTCTAAAAAGCGATGATTTAGTTCGTAGATGATTTCTAAATGTCGAGGCAGTAACTCACCAAAAATGGTCACAGGCCAACGTTCCAGGGCTTCTGGCAATAGGGTATGGTTAGTATAGGCGAGGGTTTTGGTGGTGATTTCCCAAGCTTTGTCCCACTGGTAGTTATGTTTGTCGATCAATAAGCGCATTAACTCCGCTACCGCAACTGCCGGATGGGTATCATTGAGTTGCACCCCAACTTGTTCGGCAAACTGATCTAGGTTGTCGTAGTTACGGAGATGAATACGGATTAGGTCTTGTAAGGAGGCAGAAACGAAGAAATATTGTTGCTCTAAGCGTAATTTCCGTCCGGCTGGGGTATTATCGTTGGGATAAAGAACTTTGGAGATGGTTTCTGCATCCATCTTTTCTTCCACCGCGCGATCGTAATGTCCGGCGTTGAAGGCCTCAAAGTTAAAGTTTTCGCTGGCCTCTGCTTTCCACAGTCTTAAGGGGTTAACGGTGTTGGTTTTGTACCCAGGAACCGGTGTATCGTAGGGGATGGCTAAAATGGTGCGATCGGCTACCCAGAAGGTTTTAGGGTTACCATGTTCGTCTTGACCCTTTTCGGTGTGTCCCCCTAACTTGATTTCTACCGCATCGTCGGGACGAGCTATCTCCCAAGGGTTCTCAAACCGTAACCAGTTATCAGGAATCTCTACTTGCCAACCGTCTTGGATGGTTTGATAGAAAATACCAAACTCATAACGAATACCATAACCAGTAGCTGGTATGGCTAAGGAGGCTAAAGAGTCCAGAAAACAAGCAGCTAAACGGCCTAAACCACCGTTCCCTAAACCGGGATCGGGTTCTTGTTCGATAATGTCATCAAAGTCTAAGTTCATCTCTTCGATGACTTCTTTCATGACATCGTAGATTTCTAAGTTCACTAGGTTATTACCTAGATGACGACCCATAAGAAACTCGGCAGAAAAATAGGAAACTCTTTTAACTTTTTCTTTTTTGTAAGTTTCAATGGTCTTTAAGAAGCGATGGAGTAAGCGATCGCGAACTGTATAAGACAGAGCCATGTAATAATCCCGTAGGGATGCTTTTGATTGATCGACTCCTTGAATGTAAAAAAGATGATCTAGAAACGCCCGCTTTAGGGTTTCTTTACTCATTCCTGTACGATCATCTTCGATTTTAATGTTAGTAGTTTTGGTGCTAGTGTTCTTGACTTTCGGCGTTAATGTACTCATAAATTAATCCTGAGTGGGCTATGCAAACTTTTGTATAGATTTCAACGGCGACTATGCCGGCACAAGTAAAGGAGAAAGTTTTAGGAAAAAGGCTAAAGTTCACTTCACTTGAGGCGTTAACTTTTAGAGATTTCCTTAACTTGATAATGTATCGTGCTACATAGGCCAGCATATACCATTTCTTAGCGTAATTAGATGTTTTCAGTTACGCTTTCTTGACAATTGAGTAAGCATTATTTTTTGATATAGCTATATTTTTATTGTAAATTATTGTCCTTGCTTTACTCTATTTCCTTTAGTTTTATTTAAGGTAAAATGCTGAGATCAAAATCTATAATAATTATTAAATAATAAAAAGAATTAAGTAGATGATGGGGATTGATATTTTTCAGCTGATGGCTGATAGCTGAACGCTTAAAAACTAGCCAGTTTTATCGAAGGTTCAAGATGTGAGTTAAACAACAACACCCCTATCATTACCCCCTCTCAAACCCATATTTTTTTAGGGTTCTAAGGTTCTGTCAAGTTGGCTAATTCTAACGAACTCGATGACCAATATCACGACGATAATAGTTACCAGGAAAATCGATGGCTTCGATACAATTATAAACCCTTGCGATCGCCGTCTGAAAATCCTTACCCAGAGAAGTAACCCCTAATACCCTTCCTCCATCTGTCAAAAGGCGATCGCCTTCTAACTTGGTTCCAGCTTGAAACACCGTCGATCCTAGCTCTTCTGCTTCTTGTATCCCCGTAATAACCTTACCTTTTTCGTAGTTTCCAGGATACCCCTCAGAAGCAGCTACCACACACACAGCACTACCCTCATACCATTGTAACGGGGGAAACTCCTCTAAACGTCCTCCGATACAAGCCATCAATAATTCATCTAAAGGGGTTTTTAATAGGGGTAACACCGCTTGAGTTTCAGGATCTCCAAAACGACAGTTATACTCTAAGATTTTGGGATCTCCTTCTGGTGTAACCATCAAACCTGCGTAGAGTACCCCACAATAACTAATACCCTTCTGACGCAAAGCAGACACAGTGGGTTCTAAAATCTCTTTTTGTACCCTTTCTAGTAGGGTAGGGGTTGCCAGAGGTGCTGGTGCATAAGCACCCATTCCCCCAGTATTGGGACCGGTATCCCCTTCTCCAATGCGTTTGTGATCTTGTGCAGGAAGTAGGGGACGTACTGTTTTACCATCGGTAACAGCTAAAATAGATACCTCTTCCCCTTGTAAGAATTCTTCTACTACGATGGAGGAAAAACCTGTTTCTATCAACTCGTCTACGGCAGCATTCGCCTCTTCTAAAGTTTGAGCGACAATAACCCCTTTTCCTGCAGCTAAATGATCCGCTTTAACTACAATAGGTGCGCCTTGTTGGCTAATATAGGCTTTAGCTGAGGCTGCATCGGTAAAAGTCTCTCCTTCAGCGATCGCCACACCAGCAGTAGCCATCAATTTTTTTGCCCAAGATTTGCTAGACTCGATTTGTGCGCCCACTTGAGTGGGTCCAAATACCTTAATGTTGTAGCGTTGCAAATAGTCGGTAATTCCCTTCGCCAAGGGAACTTCTGGTCCTACTACTACCATGTCAATGTTGTACTTTTCTACAGAGTCAGCAATATTGGGGAAGTCATCCACTGCATAAGAAAGATTCTCACATCCTTCCAATGAAGCAGTTCCCCCGTTACCAGGAGTACAAAAACACTGCTCTATTTGAGAACACTGAAGCAGTTTCCAAGCAAGGGCGTGTTCGCGCCCTCCATTTCCAACGACTAAGACTTTCACGCTCTAATAAGGGATGGGTGATAATGGATAATTGATAGTGGATCATTAATCCATCTCTCAATTGTTAAACCCATGAATATCATAAATCTGTCAGGGCTAATATTGCAATCTTAATCCAGAATAAGAGGGTGTCAAAAACTGAATTACTGGTACTGAAAACTAATAATTGATAACTAAAAAAACTCATGTTTCGTATTTATACTGCTCAATCATTAGGAGAGAAATGGGTTGAAAACTATCAAAAATCATCACCAATTTTTGCTTGTGTTTTAGGCTTCACTAAAACTGGTTTAATTCCTGGTATTTCAGCAGCAGGAGCTACACCAACCGCACGAAAATATACAGCGATCGCCGATGCAGAATTTTTAATCAACGGGGTACAGTCCACTTATCATTATTCTTTACCTCCTCTAAATCAAGGTATTTCACCTGTGTTTATCACTCGCGCTATTCTGGAAGCTTGTGAGATTCCTATATATTTATTTAATGCGGGTTTACCCATACCTCCTGCTGTTCCTTCAATTGATTTAGGAGGCAACTCTGCTAACTGTTTAACCACAGGAAAAGCTTTACCTTTGCCATTAGTTTATGCTTTATTTCAGCAGGGAATAAACTGGGGAGAGAAACTCAGAAAAAATATTACAAATAAGTATTTAATTCTGAGTGAATGTGTTGTTGGTGGGACAACAACTGCCTTAGCCGTTCTGACAGGATTAGGTATTAATGCCACAGGAAAAGTGAATAGTAGTCATCCTAAATGTAACCATAAGCAAAAAGAATTCTTGATCAAAAAGGGTTTAGAAAATGCTGGTAATTATAATGATTTTAACACGATTAATTCTTTTAAATTAGTTGCTAGTGTGGGTGATCCAATGCAAATTGTAGTAGCAGGAATGGCAATCAGTGCTAGTGTGGAAATGGGAGTAATGTTAGCAGGAGGAACGCAAATGTTAGCTGTTTATGCTTTGATTAAATCTATTAATAATATGTCCCAATACGAAGCTAATTTAGAGAATATTATTGTGGGGACAACTCGCTGGGTTGCGGAAGATTTAACAGGAGATACTGTCGGTTTAGCTGAATCTATTGGGACAGTTTCTTTGTTTGCCACTAAGCTGAATTTTTCTGATTCTTCTTATCAACAACTACAAATGTATGAACAAGGATACGTAAAAGAAGGAGTAGGCGCAGGAGGAGCTGCGATCGCGGCTTCTTTATCCTTCGCCTGGACTCAAGAAAAGTTATTAAAAACTATCGAAAATCTTATCAATAAATACAAGTCTTAAACTATGTTTCAATTATTACTATCTTCTTTGACAATATTTCCCTTAAATTTTCAGCCCCAACTATTGACCCATTTATCAATTAGTAATGAAGATGTAAAGGAAAATGGCAGTGTAATTGCTCAAAATCAGGAAAATAATGCAAAATTTAATCACTTAAAACAGCAATTAGAGCAAGCAGGATTTGAGGTTATTATTGCTCTACCACCCAGGAGGGGTGCTTACGGACTTTTACAAGTTAGCACAAAAAAAATATGGATCAATCCGGTAGTTTTTGACCTTAACATTGCCTTACCAACTATTATCCATGAGTCGGTTCATGCGTCCCAAGTTTGTGCAGGAAACGGAGGAATAGTAACATTAGGATTAACCTTGGAACCTATTAATCAGGCTCGTCCTTTTTTTCAGGGGTATACTGATACCCATCGTAAAGATTTAGAGAGAGAAGCTTATGCCGTACAAACACAACCCAATAACTTTGAAATAGCCTTATCTTTGCTGGAAAAACACTGCCAACTTTGAGTTCGGTATTAGGAGTTAGAAGTTCGGAGTGTTTCTCCACCGTACTTCACAACGGAGTTGACTCTTTTGTTAGCAAATAATAGGTGTTTGACCCCTTTTATCTAGTGTATAGTTTTTCCGAGGCTACCAATGATAATTAGTCAAAGCCAAAATTTCTTCGGTCACAGTCCACAGAATTCGACTATAATATACTCCTTAATCTATCCAAGACAAGCTTTTCATGATTAATAAAACTCTGATCAATCTAGGCTTTTTAGAGAGCAGAAATACTCAAGACTATCTATATGTGTTTATGCATATTCCTAAGTGTGCTGGTTCCACAATTGTAGGCCTAATTAAAGAAAAATATGGAAAAGATGCAATTTTACAACTAGATCCTAACCATACTGCTCAGACAGAAGAATTAATTCAATCTATGTCTCAAAAACAGCGTAATTCAATTAAATTCATTTATGGACATCAAGCTTACTATGGAATACATAGATTGTTTGATAGAGAGACAAGATATTTTACGACCTTA
Organism: Crocosphaera sp. Alani8; assembly: GCF_038442745.1. Classification (NCBI taxonomy): domain Bacteria; kingdom Bacillati; phylum Cyanobacteriota; class Cyanophyceae; order Chroococcales; family Aphanothecaceae; genus Crocosphaera; species Crocosphaera sp. Alani8. The sequence goes on along the minus strand of NZ_JARVCN010000207.1, from coordinate 26,975 downwards.
AGAAATCCAGTGAAAAGAGTTATTTCTCACTATAATTATACAAGATATTATCGACCACCTCTTCAACAAAAAATGATTGGGATATTGCAACAAGATCCAACGAAAGATAACAAAGAAGTATTGTTAACATTTGAGGAGTGGATCAAGCAAGATTCTTGGGTTGCATGTAATTTTATGACCCGCCATCTGTATGATCGTCGTTCTCATACAACTAATAGAGAACACAATACTGAGATAGTCAAAAAACCAGTTGACAGAAAAGCTCTAGAAGAAGCTAAGAACTTGCTCAAAAAATTTTATTTTATAGGTTTTGTGGAAAGTAGTTTCGATGACATGGCATTCTTAGCAAATAGGTTAGATTTAAAGTTTCATAATCTCAAAAATATTAATGTAAAAGAAAAGAAACTTCAGGCTACAGAGATAACTACACAAGAAAAGTTAATTCTTGAAAAGAATACATTAGATATAGAACTATATAACTATGCTATTGAGTTAAGAAAAGAACAGAAGTTGTCTCATTTAAAAGATTATGATAAATCAATATTTTATACAAAAACGGTTTCTTCACTGCGTAGATCTGGATTATCTTTAAAAAGAAAGGCTCAACCTTTTAAGAAACTGTTTAGAAAATAAAAGGGGACATCTAAACGGAATTTGATACCAGGTTGCCAACAAATACAATATCTGGGGTAATAAATAGTAAATTTTAAACTTATTGATCTGATAATTATTAATTATGCTAACGAGTAGATGTACGAGACTTACGAGGTTTACGGGGAAAAATACCTTGAATCAATCTAGGGATTTCTTCAAAATTCTTAGCAATTTTGACCCCTGCTTTTCTCAATGCGGTAAGGGTTTGATCATCCCCCGTAGTGGGTCTGGTTTGGTAAGATAGTTGACTAACAATAATACTAGTGGCATCTCCAAAACTGCGGTTAATGGGTGCCTGAATCCCTGGAAGATAAGCAACAACAGGCTTTTCAATGGCTGAGTCGATGTATTGAGCGGCTAGTAATTCCGGACTACTATAGGGTTGGCCCAAGAAAACGATCGCTTTAGTGGTGTCATCCTCTTCCATGATTTGTAACCACTGCTCAAAATTCGATCCCATAACCCGATCCGATCCTAAACTAACTGCTAAGGATTGTCCTAAATCTCTTTTCGTGAGAGTTTTGGCCAGTTCATCCATTAAGCGATCGCAACGACTGATGATACCCACCGGTCCATGAGAATAGAATGTAGGTTCCATGATACCCAACCAAAACTTATCGGGAACCAGTAACCCTTCGCTGCCAGAACCCAAGACAAAAGTGTTAGTTACTTCTGCTTGTTGGAGTAGGGTAATTAAATCGAGAGGAGGAACCCAAGAAGTAACAATTACCAACTGTTTTATACCAGCGGATATAGCCTCTAAACCAGCATCTAAAACCTCGTAGGGAGCAGTCAAAATCAAACTGATATCGATGGGTCCCACCTGTTTAACAGCTTCCTCAACCAGGGTAAAAACGGGGATATCATGGGTATCAGAGGTTTGCTCATCGAGGGTAATTCCTGCAACAATGTTGGTGCCTTGTGCCTTCATTCGTGTTGCATAACTAACCCCTAAAGGATTGGTGATCCCCTGAATTAAAACTTTACTATCTGTTTCCCATTTCATGATTTTTTAAAAATTTATGCTCAATTATCCAAAGCAACGGTTTTTTTCACAGCTTTTGTGAGATCCTCAAAAAAGTAGACTGGGAAATCAGAAAAAGATGCTTCTATAGGCTTTAAGTCTTCCATACTTAGTCTAACGACCCATTGTATGGGGTCAACGTCAACCTTGGGAGAAGAAATTAGCTGCCTTTTGTGGGTGGAATTAGACCCTGTTGGTCTAGATAAACGTTCTTCGCTACTTGATGTTACCACCGAAGGTTGACAATAATCGAGCAACCCTTCAGCCACTAGTTGGCATGTTTGATGGTCACTGACAATGTTAATTAAAACCACTTGAAGATTTGGGAGAGTGAGTATTTTTTCTATGGCAATGCCTAACTGTTTCACTAAAGATTTGCTACTACTTTTTTCTTCAATAATAAAAGCTCCCAAAAGCTTTCCTTTTTCGTTAATCATTAGATCCCAAGTGGTCAAAGTTAATCCGAAACCATTAGAGATGACTCCAATATGTCCCTCTTTTTCCCTAGCTGATAACCAGCGTGGTTTTTGGGGTGGGGTGGTAACGATAGTATCTTGGGGGGTTTGGGGATACGGTTGAGCGGTTTTGGGCTTGAGAAAAGTCATTAAATCTAAATGACGGGACAAAGCCGTATCGTTGACGGTAATTTTGCCATCTAAAGCCATCACCTCTCCCGAAGCACTCACTGCCAGAGGATTAATTTCGATGAGGTCCAAATCTTTTTCTATAAACAACTGATACATTTTCTCCAGGATGGTGCTGATACCATGAATGAGACGACCTTGTAAGCCCATTTTCGCCGCTAAACGACGGGCATAAAAAGGGGAAAATCCCTGGTCTAAGACCACTTTGTGGGTGTGTTGCAGTAAGGTTTCCACATCGATACCTCCTTTGGCTGAACCCATTAAAACCGGTCGTTGCAGTTGATAGTCGAGAACCACAGACAAGAAAAATTCTTCTTGGGTGTCATAGCGAGCTTCCGCCAGAATGACCTCGGGATACTCTTCTAAAATGGGTAAACTAAAAATCGCTTGAGCCGCAGCCACAGCATCGATGGTGTTTTGAACAAAACGAACGCCCCCGGCCTTCCCTCTCCCGCCGGAATGAACTTGAGATTTAAGGACAACAGGATAAGGAATATCAAGGTGTTTCAGTTCGCTTAGTTGAGCAATGGGCTGAGAAGGTAGGACAGGGATGCCCACCTGATGAAAAAGTTCTTTAGCCTGGTATTCCAATAAATCCATCGTTTTGTCGGTTTATCCCTCTAGCGAACCTGTTTGAGACTTTCTACTTTCTTATTGAACAGTTCAGTGATTAAACTTAGCACGGTACGATTTTCCTGAACTTTAATATTAGCGGTCACGGACATTCCTGATTGTAAAGGAATTTCACGGTCACTGGTTTTTAAATATTGGTGATCCATCTTAACTGTAGTAGGAAATCGATAATATTGATGGATTTCATCTGGTTCTAAGGCATCTGAACCAATAGAAACCACTTCTCCTTTGATGTCACCAAACTCACTGAAGGGAAAAGAGTCGATTCGCACATCAACTTTTTGTCCCACTTGTACAAAACCGATATCTTGATTGGTAATGTTAACTTCTGCGATCAGGTTCTCGTCGGGGACAATTTTGAGGAGGGGTTCGGTTTGGTTTGGGGGAGGAACATAACCAGGACTAGCGTTGAGATCGAACACTGTACCCCCTACAGGGGCTTTAATTTCTTGGTATTTGAGGGTTACTTGGGTGCGACTTACTTGGCTGCCTAACTCGGCAATTCTTTTATTGTTTTCGACGATGGTTTTGTTGAGTTGACTATCAATATCAGCGATTCTCTCGTTATTATCGGAAACTTTGTCCCTTAAATCTTTTTCTGTGAGTTTGACAGTATTTAAGAGTCGAGCTTGGGCTTGAGACATGGCAATTTTTAGCCGTTGTTCCTCTTCAGTAAAGCGTTTAATTTCTTTGAGACGATCTTGAACCTGTTGTTTTTGGCGATCGTGTTCGATGGTACCATTAGACCTTTGTTCTGTTAGTTGTTGCCGTCTTTCGGCGATGGTTTGTCGTTGACGTTCCACCTGTAGCCGAGCAACTCCTCCTTCTTCGGCTAGGGGGGTGATATCTCCAAGGATAGACTCTTCGATTTCCAAAGCTCTTTCGGCTTCGGCGATCGCTTTTGTATTTCTTTGATCGATTTCCCTTAAAACTTTGCGATCGTCCAGTAATTGTTTTTTCGCATCGGCTAGTTCTACCTGGGTTTGCCGGAGTTGTTTTCCTAGCTGGTCCATTTCCAATCTGGCCGCTAAGGCTCGGGAGGAGGCTTCATCTTGAGATGCTCGGAGTCGGGCTAGTTGTTCTGGGGTTAAGGTACTGCCGGAGGCTGAATTACCCAGTTCTACTTGGTAGAGGCGATTTTCTGCTATTAGGCCTGCACGGTTACGGGCAAGGGCTGCTACTTCTGTGGGTAAATCTAGTTTAATGATTGCCCGTTCTACTTCTGAGGGATCCAGGGATTGATCCATCAACGTCCGATAGAAGCGATTTTCTTGTTCTAGGGATGCTTTGACTTTTTGTAGGGATTTTAGTTCGGCGTTACTGGCTTCGGAATCTAAGATGACTATTACATCCCCTTTTTTGACTTTTTGACCATCTTCGACCAATACACTTTCCACCACTGCGCCACCAACAGGGGGGGCGTGAACTTCTTTAACTGCCTCTTGGGGTTGAAGTTTTCCCTGTGCTGCTACCACCTGTTCTATTTTAGCAATGGATGCCCAGACGATAGTGGCAGTGGTTACGCCGATAATAGTCCAAACTACCCCTCTAGACCAACTGGGGGACTGACGAAGAATAACGGCGTGTTCCGAGGTTATGGGGGCTAGGGCGTTGCTAGATAGGGGATCGTTACCACCGTCTGTGGTAGCTAAGGCGGATGAGTTTGGGGAATTTTTTTGGGTAAGGTCGTCGTTTTTTTCTTGTCTACCGTTGGCGTTAGTCATGATTGATACCTACAAATAGCATTAAAGGGGTGCGGGAGTAAAAAGCGATCAGTGAATAGTTTATTGATTGGCTTCTTGTTGTTGATAGAGGTAGTAATAGCGACCTCTGAGAGCCATTAGTTCGTCGTGGGTTCCTTGTTCAACCACCGAGCCTGAATCCATCATTAGGATAACGTCTGCGCTTCTGATGGTGCCTAAGCGGTGGGTGATGAAGAAAACCGTGCGATCGTTAAAGCTATTTAACAGGTTTAAACAAACCTGCTGTTCGGTGGCGTAGTCCAAAGCACTAGTGGCTTCGTCTAAGACCAACACTTGGGGATTTTGTAGTACAGATCGAGCGATGGCAATTCTTTGCCGTTGTCCCCCGGATAGAGCCGAGCCTCTTTCTCCTACATTGGTATTGTAACCATTGGGGAGGGTCATAATGAATTCGTGGGCCGCTGCTACGGTGGCTGCTTCGATAATCTCTTCTGTGGTGGCATCGGGGTTAGTCAGGGCGATATTATCCTGTACAGATCCCTCGAATAACAGGGTTTCTTGGGGAACCACACCTACTTGACGACGTAGGGAATATAATTCCACTTTAGAAATATCGTAACCGTCGATTAAAATGCGTCCGGCTTCTGGTTCGTATAGCCGTGAGATCAGTTTTGTGAGGGTACTTTTCCCTGCACCACTGCCTCCTACCACAGCGATAAAGGTACCAGATGGGAACTCAATGTTGATATTTTTGAGTTGCAACGGACCGTGTTGTTTGAACCGGAAGGATACGTTTTCGTATTTAACTGCCCCTTGAATGGCTGGCATGGGGATATTAGTGCGATCCTGTTCCGCTTCTTGGGGGGTATCCACAATATCCGCTAACCGTTCTAAGGATAGGGCGGTTTCCTGGAAATTTTGCCACAGTTGGGTCAGTCGTAAGATGGGGGAGGTAACGTAACTGGCGATGATACGGAAAGCGATCAACTGTCCTAAACTGAGTTCTTGTTGCAATACTAAATAAGCCCCAACCCACAGCACCAATAACCCGGAAAGTTTATTGAGAAAGCCACTGGTGGAACTGGCTAGGGTGGAGGTAATCACGGTATTGAAGCCGGCTGATACATAACGGGCGTATTTTTCTTGCCACTGCCAACGGGACCGCAGTTCGATGTTTTGAGCTTTGACAGTTTGTATCCCCGACATCACCTCTACGAGATAGGACTGGGTTTGAGCGTTTCTTTCTGCTTTGGCCCTTAGTTGACGGCGAATGGTGGGGGAGAAAACTAAGGTCATGGCGACGAAAACCGGCACAATGCCCAAAGCCACCAGGGTTAACAGGGGACTATATACCACCATCACCGCGATGTAAACCACGGAAAATACTGCGTCTAAGACCACTGTTAGAGCGGTTCCTGTCAAAAATTGCCGAATGTTCTCTAATTCGTTAACCCTTGTGGAGATTTCTCCTACTGGCCTCTTTTCAAAATACCGTAAGGGCAACCGCAACAGGTGGTCGATAATTTCTGAGCCTAAACTCATATCGATGCGGTTGGTGGTATCTACAAATAGATAGGTTCGCAGGGTGGTTAACACCGCTTCAAAAACGGCAATGATTAGGAGAAAGGTCCCTAATACTTGTAAGGTATCCGCACTATTCTGCACAATTACCTTATCGATGATTACCTGAATCATCAAGGGGTTGGCTAGACCGAATAGTTGGACAAAAAACGAAGCAACGAAAACTTCTATTAGTACTCGGCGATATTGTTTTAGTGCTGGAATAAACCAACTCAAACAAAATCGCTGTTGAGGGGTGTCTTTTGTGGGTTGTAGTAATAAAACTTCTCCTGTTTCTCCCCACTGCTCTAGAAACTCCCGAGGAGTGCGACGCAAGATTCCTAGTTCTGGTACTGCCACTACTACTTCTTTGTCGCTGACATCGTATAGGATGGTCAAACTATCCTGCCACATAATTAGGGCGGGGGTTTTCAGTTGGGTGAAAGAAGAAGCAGGAATTTTAATTAATTGGGCATTTAGTCCCATTAATTCCGTAATCGCTCCGCACAGGGGTAAGGAGAGGGTTCCTGTTCGTTGCAGTTGTTGAGCCAAAATGCGACGGATGACATCCCGACGATAAGGCATCCCAAAATATTGACTGAGCATCTGGAAACAGGCTGATCCAACTCCTAACGGGGTTTTTCCCTAGATAAAGGGATAGGATTTTTGCCTTTTTTGTTTGGGAGATGGCTCCGGAGCAGGGGGAACTCCCACTACTTCTACGTCCGCGTAGGGAATTTGCTCTTCCTGTTTATCTACGGTAATTGCACTGGACTCTTGGGTCAAGTTCGGCTGGGTTTGGCTTGGAATGCTTCCTAAATCCAACAGAGGCAAAATAACAATTCTCGCCGCGCGAGTGCCGTTAACCACAACGGATGTTTGACCATTGTTTGAGTTTAAACGGCTACCTACGGGAAAATTTTCGATGTTTCCCCCACTCACTAACCAGAGTTGTTGTTGATGCTCAGGGGGAAGATTATGGGTTCCTGGGGCTAAATAATGAACCTGGGCATCTTCTAGAAGATCCTCGGCTAAGGTTTTAATCTGGATGTCTCCTTGTGCCTCCTGTGCCAGAAGGGTTCCCAATAAATCGTAGAGTTCGCTGAGGGTACACTGGTCCTGAAATTGCTCTTTTAGCCGAGGATGTTTTTCTAATAGGCTCCAAAAGTCTTCTTGTTTTAAGGCTAAACCTACTGCCTCTGTGGAGGCGATTACGGTTTCGCAGGGAACCCCCCGTATCAGATTAACGTCACCTACTATTGAGCCTGATGTTAGCCGTTTTAGGGTATTGGGCATCTGGGTTCGAGGATCATACCCTAATAGCCTTCCCTGTCCTTCTATGAGGATAGTAACGTAGGATGACAACTTCCCCCGCATCAAAATCACCTGACCCATACGATAACGCCAAATTTGACATTGGTCTGCTATCTGAGTAATCACAGTTTCAGAGAGTTGATCGAATGGGTCTATGTGACGAAGAAAGTCTTTTATGTCAGTTGTTGTATGAGTCATAATGCTCAAATCTAGTTGAGATGTTCTGATTAATGTTTTTAGTCTCTAGTATTAGCAGTATTTTGCTTTGCTTGGATAGTCATGGCAGCTTACACTAGATTGTAGTTGACAACTATTCTTAATGGTATAAGTTTTTGAGCCTGACTAAGGGTTTCTACTGCCAATGAGGGAGAGATTAGCAAAGGTAAACCCAAGAATTCACGTCAACAAAAAAGGTTGAGCTTTTCTTCTGATGAACTCAACCTCTCTTTTATTTTAATGTTCTTTGTTGTGGATTAGAAGGAAAACCTTTACAAACCAATCCTAAAGCCTAATCTTCGTGGTCTTCAAAGGGATCACTTAACTGAGCCGCTGGAGGACCAAAGGCGGTATAAATTGCATAGGCTGTGATGCCAAACACAATCGAGCCTATAGCGATACTTAAAACTGTTGCAGGTTCCATAGAATTTCTTAAACATGATTATCGATTATATGAATATTATAGTTAAGAATCGTAATATTATGGTGCAGATTTTTTCCCTCTTCAGTACCAACTACAGAAAATAAAACAATTTATACCTGTATTGGGTTACTTTAATAGATATAGTCAAAACCAAGTTGTATGTCCTCTGTTATCCACGTCGCTTTACCTCACACCAATTATGATATAGTCATTTCTCCTAACTGTTTAGAAGATTTGGGAAACCATCTGCTTTCACTCCGTTTAGGTCAAAAAATCCTGATAGTTTCCAATCCAGAAATTTTTAACTACTACGGAGAAACTGTTATAAACTCTTTAAACAAAGCCGGGTTTGAGGTTTTTTCCCATTTAATACCACCAGGAGAGACTCATAAAACCCTAAACAGCATTTCTCAAGTTTACGATATCGCTTTAGAACATCGTTTAGAACGCTCATCAACCTTATTAGCATTAGGAGGTGGGGTCATAGGAGATATGACAGGTTTCGCCGCAGCAACTTGGTTGAGAGGGATTAATTTTGTGCAAGTTCCTACCTCTCTATTAGCTATGGTAGATGCTTCTATTGGAGGTAAAACAGGGGTCAATCATCCTCGGGGAAAAAATTTAATTGGTGCTTTTTATCAACCCCGTTTAGTGTTTATTGACCCGATGGTATTAACCACATTACCTACCAGGGAATGGAGAGCAGGAATGGCAGAAGTAATCAAATACGGGATTATTTGGGATCAAGACTTATTCGAGCAGTTAGAAGCAGAAAAAAATTTAGACAGTTTAGACAATCTAAATTTAGAAATTGCTCAAAAAATTATTACTAAATCCTGTCAAGCAAAAGTTGATGTAGTTAGTCAAGACGAAAAAGAAGCAGGAATTAGGGCTATACTAAATTACGGTCATACCATCGGCCATGCTGTAGAAAGTTTAACCGGTTATAGCCAGATAAATCATGGAGAAGCAGTGGCTATCGGAATGGTAGCAGCAGGAAAAATAGCCGTTAAACTAGGAATGTGGGAAGAAAATAAGACTCAAAGGCAAAACAATATTATTGAACAAGCGGCTCTACCATTGACTATTGACAATAGTTTAAAATCTCAAGAAATTATCCAGAGTTTGCAGTTAGATAAAAAAGTAAAAGCAGGAAAAGTAAGATTTATATTACCCACAGATATTGGTCAAGTAGAAATTAGTGATAATGTTCCCTCCGAGATTATTACTACGGTATTAGAAGAAATCCATACTAAATGATAATTGATTAACAAAGTATGTTAAAATTTAACAAAGATAAAATGGGAAAGAACGCTAGGACGACTAGGATAGATAAAAGAAGTAACAAAATTTCAAGATAAGACCTATAATTGAGTCAAGTTGATTCATAGGTTGCTGTCCTAAAGTTGTAAAAACTAGCATCAGACAAGCTTTCTCAGCGAACGACCAATCCGCGAATATAAACAACATTTTTGATCCAATCTTCAAGGCCATGATTCAGTCGCAATCCCGAGACCATACAATCATCAGTAAGCGTTCCTCAGAAATTTACGCCGCACCTCAAAATGTCGTGCCAATGGTAGTAGAGCAGTCTGGCGTAGGGGAAAGAGCTTTTGACATTTACTCCAGGCTACTACGGGAGAGGATCGTTTTCATGGGAGAACCGGTGACCGATCAAGTAGCGGACTCCATCGTAGCCCAACTTTTGTTTTTGGATGCAGAAGACCCTGAAAAAGACATTCAACTATACATAAACTCTCCTGGAGGTTCGGTGTATGCGGGGTTAGCGATTTACGACACCATGCAGCAAATCCGCCCCGATGTGGTTACTATCTGCTTTGGTTTAGCCGCCAGCATGGGTGCCTTTCTCCTCTCAGGAGGAACAAAAGGGAAACGTATGGCATTGCCCAGCTCCCGCATAATGATACATCAACCCCTTGGTGGGGCGCAGGGTCAGGCCGTGGAAATAGAAATCCAAGCCAAGGAAATTCTATATATAAAAAAGCGACTTAACGATATGCTAGCTGAGCATACGGGACAGCCCTTCGACACGATTTCAGCCGATACTGAACGAGACTTTTTTATGTCAGCCCAAGAAGCAGTGGATTATGGTTTGATTGATAAAGTCATTTCTCGGTCAGATTTATCCGATCCCACTGTTCCTGTAACCTCACTCAACTAAACCAAGCGCTTATGTCTAAATACGACTCCCACCTAAAATGTTCATTTTGTGGAAAATCCCAGGAGCAAGTACGAAAGCTAATCGCTGGCCCGGGAGTCTACATCTGCGATGAATGCGTGGAACTCTGTAACGAGATTCTAGACGAGGAACTCATGGGAACATCGGGAGAAATTACGAACAATCCTGAAAGTACCCATCCTCCCAAACGTCGTTCTTCAAAAAATGGGACTTCCCTCAAAGAACTACCGAAACCCATAGAAATTAAAAACTATCTTGACGAGTATGTTATCGGTCAAGATGAGGCTAAAAAAGTTCTTTCTGTGGCCGTTTATAACCACTATAAGCGTCTAAGTTTAGTTCAAGGAAAAAAAGCAGACCCAGACCAAGACAGTATCGAACTACAAAAATCGAATATTTTGCTTATGGGCCCGACGGGTTCAGGAAAAACCCTTCTTGCTCAAACTCTAGCACAAGTTTTAGAAGTTCCCTTTGCTGTAGCTGATGCCACCACTTTAACAGAAGCTGGTTATGTAGGGGAAGACGTAGAAAATATACTTTTGAGGTTGTTACAGGTAGCAGATCTCGATGTGGAAGAGGCACAGAGGGGGATTATTTACATCGACGAAATCGACAAAATTGCCCGTAAAAGCGAGAACCCTTCCATTACTCGGGACGTATCGGGGGAGGGAGTTCAACAAGCTCTGCTAAAAATGTTGGAAGGAACTGTAGCCAATGTACCCCCCCAAGGAGGTCGTAAACATCCCTACCAAGATTGTATTCAAATTGACACCAGCAACATTCTCTTTATTTGCGGTGGAGCTTTTGTGGGTTTAGACCGAGTAATCGAACAACGCATCGGTAAAAAATCTATGGGTTTTGTTCGTCCAGGGGAGGGGCAATCTAAAGAAAAACGGGCAGCAGACCTAATGCAGCGAGTAGAACCGGATGATTTAGTCAAATTTGGCATGATTCCTGAATTTGTAGGAAGAATTCCCGTCATGGCTGCTTTAAACCCCTTAACGGAAGAAACTCTTATTGCCATATTGACTGAGCCTCGCAATGCTTTAGTCAAGCAATACCAGAAGCTATTGAACATGGATAATGTAGAACTAGAGTTCTCATTGGAGGCGGTTAAAGCGATCGCACAAGAAGCATATCGGAGGAAAACCGGAGCTAGAGCTTTGCGGGGGATTGTGGAAGAATTGATGTTAGATGTAATGTACGAGCTACCATCTCGTAAAGACGTACAGAAATGTATGATCACCAAGGATATGGTAGAAAAACGTTCAACCTCTGAGTTGCTAGTACATCCGTCTTCTCTGGTAACTCCTGAGTCAGCGTGACATCCTTCCCAACTGACTGCAAGCAGTATAGTTGGGGCTTCCCACCTCGCATCGGAGATATTTCTGCCCACAGAGGTAAACCCCTACGCCAGTTATCTAGGTTCATCACCCCCGACATCTCGACAAGGGGCTGTCTCTGGAGGTGTCCTCCAGAGCTTGTACGCCCCGTTTGACAGACGGTTTCCTTTTCCCTGAGTCCCAGGGTTGTAGTTTCTATTCCCCGATTACAAATTTCCTGGGCTGCTGCCATGTCACGGTCAACAAAGTTATCAACTCCGTAACCGCATTCATGACAATGATGGAACCTGTCAGCTAGGGTTTTTCTAACTTCTGCACGACAATTAGGACAAGTTTGGCTGGTTCCCCGATGGTCAACCACACCAAAATACTTCCCTCTTACTTTGCAAACATATTTCAAAATATCCCTAAATTGTCCAAAACCTGCATCAAGGGTATGCTTTCCAAGAAAGCCCTTAGCCATTGTGCGAAAGTCAATATCTTCCATAAAGATACTGTCTCCCATATCACAGACTTTATGAGCTAACTTGAATTGGTAATCTTTACGCTTGAAAGCAATATGATTATGTTGCCTTTCTACTTTCCTTCTGGCTTTTTCGTAGTTATTAGAACGTTTCTGCTTTCTACTTAAGCGATGTTGCAGTAATTTCAACTTGCGGTATTCACTCTTGAAGAATTTACGCCCTTTTTCTACATAAGAATCTGATGTAGCAAGATAACTATTTAACCCTACATCTAATCCTAACGGATGCCCAAAAGGTGTCTCAATCTCAGGTAAAGTTATGTCAGATTGAATGCTGATTATAGCAAACCACCCCTTGGCTTTTTTGATAACTCTTACCTGTTTAATGACAAAGCCATTAGGAATTGGACGATGAAGATTTATCTCAACCTTACCCAATTTAGGTAACTTTATCTGACACCCCGTCAAGGGGTTGTCTCTAAACTGAGGAAACAATAAAGACTTCATCTGCCCATATTTCTTGAACTGAGGAAAGCCAAACCCTCTATTACGAAAAAAGTCCCAAGCATCATGTAATCTTCTGACATTTGTTTGCAAAACTTGGCTTGGAACTATAGATAACTCAGGATATACTTTTTTAGCCTTTGGTAATTGATTTTGTTGTTGATGATAACTTGGGAAAGGATAACTTGCCGCCATAATATATTCTGACTCCAAACTACATCTATCTACTAGGCACTTACGACTAGAAATCCAATCCTTCAACTCACGCAAAGCATAGTTATATGAACGGCGACAAATTTCTAGCCATTCAGATAACATTGCCTCTTGTTTATTGTCAGGGTAAATTCTGTATGTGTAGTTTAGTGTTAGAGTCATAGCCTTAGTTTAGCATAAAATTGCTAAAATGGTAACACAAATCATCTAAGCAAGGTTGTGCTTTGCACGTTAATATATTGGTCAAAATTCATCCCCATCTAAAATTTGGGTATTCTTTTAGAATTTATAGATGGGGACTTCTTTTGACATCCCTGTTAAAACCTATACCTTGAGAATTCCACTGGCCTCCATTAAGGAGGTCAAAAGCTCATTAGTCCGTTTCGATGTTATTCCAGAGAAGTTGTTTTTGAGACGAGAATTTAAGCCTCGCCTCAAAAGTCTTTCACTCTTAGTGTCTAGTGGGATGATAATACGTGTATTGAGAAGGAAGATTTAACCCTTGTAACTTGAGATTTTGTAGTCGATATAAATACGTTGCTCCTTTCATAATGTGAGTAGCAACATCAACCACTCGGCGATTTTCAGGTAATTCTAAATAGGAACCACGAACCCACTCGTTAAAAGATCCCATTGCCGGTCCACACCAAATTTGATAATCCATTTTTCGTTGTTCATCCCCAATAGTAGACCAACGGGAAGACAAGCCTAAATACCAACGAAAAATCAAAGCCATTTTCCGTTTAGGATTATTACTTGCCCGTTGGATTTGTTCAGGATCTCGCTGTTGAAAATAAGCAACAGTTTCTTCCCAAACAGTGTCTAAATTTTTACGAAAAATCTGCTTTTCTAGGGGTTGGCGAATATTAGCAGGAATCATCTCTATTCCCTCGTAGTTTTTGTAGAGATCGTATAATTTTTGCGCTCTCATGGGGAATAAACTACCCCGTTTTAATAATTGCACCTTAACCCCCATTTCAAACATATCTGCACAAGGAGCCATGACCACATCAGCCATATCAGCTTGAGCCAATAACTGCTTGGTGTGACTGGAGGTTCCTGCTTCGATACAACTGTGATTTACAGAACCCGTGACAATATAACTCGCCCCCATAATAAAGGCTGCTAGAGCTGCCTCGGGAGTACCAATACCACCAGCAGCCCCTACCCTCACAGGACGCTCATAGTGGTACTTTCGCTGAATCTGATCCCGTAAAGCGATAATGGAAGGAAGGAGACAAACGAGGGAACGATTATCCGTATGACCACCAGAATCAGCTTCAACGGTAATGTCATCCGCTAAAGGAACTTTTTGGGCTAAAGTCGCTTGTAGTGGGGTAATTTCTCCATTTTCTACCAAAGCGTTGAGTATTTTAATGGGAGCAGGTTGTAGGAACTTACGGGCAACTTCAGAACGGGAAATCTTGGCCATAACCTTGTTATGGGTTTGTATGTTGCCTTGAGAGTCTAATTCTAAACCAGCAGCCCGATAGCGAACGATGTGGGGGGTTAAATCCATGTATGCGGAGGCTTCTACGGTTCTTACCCCATGTTTGAGGTAAAGGTTTACTGCCCTTTGTTCTAGGGCTTCCTCGGAGGGGCTGTGGATTAAATTGAAGGCGTATGGGCCTGTGGGTAAGGCCGTTTGAATGGTGTTAATGGCTTGTTCCACACGTTGGGGAACCAAACCTGCTGAGCCAAAACTGGCTAAAAACCCTGCTTTTCCTAAAGAAATAACCAATTCTTCCGAGGCAATACCCCCAGCCATAGCCCCGGCTGCGTAGGCATAGTTGACCCCGTGAAACTCACAAAAACGGCGATCGCCCAATTGTTCGGGTAATAAGGGGTTCACCATCATTTGTGGAGGAAGATTATCCACCCGTTGATGGGATAAACCTATTTTGTTGTTGTCAAGAAAAACATAACAAGGTTGACTTAGATTCAACAATTTTGCTTTGATTCCTTCGGGATCGTAAGCGATCGCTTATGACGGGTTTTGGAGAAGGGGAAGGTTAGAAATGTTTGTGGTTGTTTGCTGATTCATTTTCAATTTTTACCGATGTTGTAAGGAATAACAGAGGCAGTTTTAAGCTTCTAATAAGGAAATAGCAATGTCTTTAATTTCGTAGATTCTTAAGTCTTCTTTCCAGAGACTAGCATCGCCGATAATTGTGATGCGATCGCTTTCTTGCTTGATTTGAGAAATATGAACTTCTAAGGACATAAAGCGATTTTCTGGGGTGATTTGTCCTCGATATTTCCAGGTTATTTCATGATTAATAGCTTGTCCAAATCGAGGATTTTTGAAGCATTTTCCTAGGTCTAATTCTAGAGCATAAGTTTGCATTCCTTGGAGAATTGCTTCTACTCCTAAAGCCCCTGGCATAACAGGATCTTGATAGAAATGATAGGAAAAATACCAGTCTTGGGGGGTAATTGTTTTTGTTGCGTATAGATAACCTTGTTGATAGTTTCCTCCCTTTTCTATGATGTATACTTCATCGAGAAAATCTAGATGATTTTCAGAGAGACGATAATGTGGTTTTTGGGGATTAATTTGATAGTATTTCGCTTTCGATTTGGATTCTTTTAGGAAGATTTGCTTTAAGTTTAGACCCGATAATTGGTTATTTTGATACCAAGGTTTGAGGCATTTTCCTCCATCTAATCCTACCTGGTTGGCTAATACTTGAGTGCTAAAATCACCAAAGACCATACTACCTCGATAGAAAGGTTCTCCCTCGCAGGATAATTCAAACTCGAATTTCTGAATAATTGCCCCTTTTATTGCTGTAGTGGAAATAAGTTTAACGTGATCGGTAATGGTCTTATTTCTGAGATCAATTTCTTTAAGAACGATTCCCTGTCCATCCAAGTTACGAAAGTGAAGATCATCGTCAGGGGATAATAAAGTTGCCCCCATATAAACCCCTTGAAAAATACAAGGTTGACCAGCGATTTCGATATAAGTACAGTAGGGTAAAGTTGGGTAAGAATTGTGTTCAAAGAACCAAGCTTTTTCTGCTACATCGAATTCTGTTACGATCAAAGAAGGTTTATTGAGTTCGTGACGATTTCCTTCGATATCTAATACCCGAGTAACTAATTGAAATTCTCCATTAGGTAAGCGAACCGATTGACGATTTTCATAGATATCGAATTCTGAACCTAAACAAGCAGCGACGGAACCTTTAGCAAATTCTTTGAGTTGTTTCTCGTTAAATAAAACAGACTTTTGATTTTGACTAACTGGGTTCTTTTTGAGGTTGACAGACTTTTCCAGGAGTTGAACACCAATATTTTTAATAGTAGCAATAGTTTTTCCGCCGAAAATAACAGCTACATTAGCGATAATATAGGGTTGAGGAGATAAGCCAATTTCTAGTACCTCCATCTGATACATTAAAGTTCCGAATTGGGGAACCACTTGACCACGGAAACGTGCCGCTTGAGTTTTGCCTGGGATAATTTGAAAACGGGCATCTTTGGTTTTAGTTTGTAACCCTAAAAATAGGCTATATAAATGCACCAATTGAATGCTTCCCTCGATCATTAAATTTCCAGGCAGGGTGGGATCGTTACGGAAATGACACTTATAATACCAATCGTCCGGAGTGATTTGTTTTGAAGCGATCGCCGAACCTAAACCATGTATTCCTCCTTGGGGATCGATGATCATTACTTCGTCTAACATGACAAGTTTTTCGGGAGGTAATCTCAGGGAAGGATTGAGTCCATTTTGACCATAGTTTTCTCCAAAACAACTAGTAATATCCCCTCTACTCAAGGCTAAAATATCAGCTTTATCAAAGCTATTTTTTTGACAATTTAACAGGGGAATAAATTGTTGTTTTTGTGTTTTATTGCCTTCTTTTTCAGACTCAACAATGCCTTGTCCTTCTGCTAGTTCTTCGTCTGAGAAAATACCAGCGCAGCCATTCTCCAGTTTTAACCAAACTTTATCATCTATTAAACCTTCTCCTTGGAAGAAGACTAATAAACTATTTTCGGTTTTGACAGAAGAAGTAATTTTGACCCGACACTTCAAACTTTCTAGATTTTCTGGTTGTTCAAAGAGGAAAGTTGCCGATAAATCTAATAAGCGGAAAGAACGCTTACCTAAGCTTTCAAAATCTGTTCCTAAATAGCTTAGTAACATCAGTAAACCGTGGCCAGCTTCTTTACAAATACCGACAGTTAACTGACCATCGATAGCGTACCAAGCATCTTTGGGAATATCGTATTCTGTTTCAACTAACCCTGATCCATATTTTCCTAGTGTTCCTTCTAATTGTGTAACCCGACTAACAAAAAGAAAAGGAGGAGATGGCATTCTCACCCGTCGAGAACATTGATCAATGGCTTGATAATCTTTGCCAAAAACCTTAGATACTTTACCTTCAACGAATTCTAAAACTTCTGTTTCGTTGTATAAACAAGGTTGGCTAATTTTCTGGGAAGAGGTAACAGTTATCTCGGCTTCTTTTTCGGTTTGTAAGGAATCAATATTAGAAGCTTTTGCTTGATTTTCTAATGAGTCTCCAAGATATAAAGGAGATAAGTCAACATCTACTCCGTGACTGACCAATTGAGCTAACATTTTAATAATGCTTGCTAAATCATTAGCCCCGCGACGGTTGATGCATAAAGCAAGGTGATCCCTTTCTTGAAGGGTTTCTGAGATCCAACGGGAACAACTTCCCCCCGATCCCAACTCTAAGAAAATTCTTGCCCCGTCGTCATAAGTACGATTAACTAAACGAGGAAAATCTAATTGTTGACACACCCCTTGACTCAAATGATGGGCGATGGCTTGCTGTTCTAGAGGAATAGGTTCATAATTAGCAGAAGAGTAAAACACCGTTTCTGGCATGGTTCCTAACGGTACGGTGTTAAGTTGCATAAACTCGGCATACTCTGACTGCATCGCTTCGCAATGCAACACCATATCCGACGGCGATCTAAAGCTATCGCATCCTAGGCGATCGATCACCCGTAAACACCCTTGAGTATCTCCTGCAATGACCACTTCTTGGGGGGTGTTGATATGAGTCAAATAAACCCTTTTTTCCCCTTGTAAACACTCTTTTACCCGTTCCGGGGTAGTCATCAAAACACGACTACTCCAAGAGGTTTCTCCTGTTTGTTGCCAATAGTCGGAGATGACTTGTTTTTCCCCCATTAAACGGCTACGAAATAGGGGAGAAGAGTGAACAAAACCGCTTCCTTGATCTGCATTAGGCCAAACTCCTAACGCATACATCATGGTACTTTCTCCCATGCTATAACCAAAAGATATCTCCGGTTTAACACGGAAATATTCTTGCATGATCTCTGTAAACAAGACTGCAAAACCGGTTCCTGTTTCTAGGAGAGATAAGGGGTTGGCCAGGAAGTTAGTTTCGAGGGTTTCTAAGTCTTGTTTTGATAGCTGAGACTGACTTCTAGGATAGAGGTATTTAGCTTGAAAAAACCTTCCTGGATCGCTAATAAATGTATTCATGCGATCCCATAGTTTAGGAAAGAGTTGAAAAAGATTTCTTCCCATACCTAAATAAGAATTAAAAGCCCCTGGATAAACAAAAGCAATTTTTCCTTTTTGACCTAATGGTTTAGGAGTAAAGTAACTTCCTTTGGGACTTTTCCATTGTTTTCCTTGAGTGAAGGCTTTTTCAATCCCTTTTTTAGCCTGTTTTATTTCTTTTTGTAATGTTTCTTTTTTGTCCCCAACAATAGTGACAACATAAGGAAAACGAGAATGTTGAAATTGATTAAAATTTTCTTTGGCAACCTGGGGCAAAGATAAACCATATTCTATGGTTTCATTCAAGCTATCTAGTTGTTTCTGCAACGCACTAAGATCCTCTCCAGCGAGAGGAAAAAGATAAAAAGAAGCATGGGGTAAATGAGAGTGATGATTCGGTTTTAAAGAAGTTGCTTCGGATAAGGTGATGTGTCCATAAGTTCCATTTTTACCGACTATATTAATAGCAGCATGGCGTTTCTTTTGTCCATTTTCTAAGAACCAAGGAGAAGAAACTTTAGGGAGATAAAGTGAACTGTTTTCCCAAAGTAATGGAAATTCAATTTCTTGTTGAGGGGTCGGCGGAAGATAGCGATGATACAAGCATAAACTAGTTTTAATTAAACTAATTAAACCTTCTGTAATACCCAAATTATTTGTGGTTCCTTGGATACTTCCCACAGCACAACTCAGTCCGTGTTTTTCTAAGGTGTAAACTTGAGCTAAGCCTTGAACTTCGTAATGTTTATCTTCTTGAAGACAACCGTGAGAAATTTCTAAATAGCCAATATCCTTCGGTTTAAGATTAGCGTGATTTAAGGCTACTTGACAACTTTCTTTAATATCAGCAGACGAGGGTTCTATAGTATCTGAAATCTTAGTAAATGATTCAATAGTTGTATAAATATGGTTATTGTTAGTTTGTGCCTGATCATAATTCTTAAGGACGATCGCTCCACCATTGTTCTGACTAGAGGAAAAAGCCCCATTAACTGAACTAATAACAACTGTATCAACTTCGTTGGCAACTAATAAAATTTCAGCTATTTCTAAAGTTTTTAGGAAAGTGTCGCTACTATTATCCAGAAAAAATGGCATAATTGAACAGCCGAAAGAATTAGATAGCTGGTCAATTAAACCCTGGAAACTATCATTATTTTTACTTTCAATTGACTGACCATTGGTGACAATTAAAGCAACTTTTTCATCTGGTTGAGCGAACGAATCTTGTAACGATTGATGGCAAAGTTTAGACAAAATAGACCAGGAGTCCTTAACTGACTCCTCCGAACTATCCGTTCTTAAACCTTGATAAATAAAAGCGGAAAATTGCTCAGTATTTAATAATTTATCTAAATAAATATCCAAGCCAACAACAGCAAGTTTAGAAGGTAGCATAAAGACTCCAAAAATAATGCTTGAGTATCTTCAAGAAATAGTAACTAACTCGTATCCAAGTAAAAATTTAGAATTTCGTCATCCATTCTCATACTTCGGCTATTCCTAACACCAAAGGAATATTTTGAGTTGGAAATTGTTGTTATGACGATGAATGGTGCTTACAAACAGATTGTATCATTAGACGCGACCGTATTATTCAAGAACAAAGAATTAAGACGGTTACTCGGAGTAACTTGCATTCGATTAGCTTCGAGATATACTTGTCCTTGAGGATTATAAGCGATCGCACTAGCAACTACTTTAGTTGTACTGTGTTCATCGATAGACATTTTAATGAAAAAGTCTTGATTAAAAGGAAGAGAATTAAACTGTTTTAGACTGAGAAGATTGAGGGGTAAACTCCCTGAATTATAAACTTTTCTGACCCAAATCAACAAACATTGAAAGAGCATATCTGCTGTGTAAGGATTGAAAGATTGAGTAAAAAATTGACCCTGATCTATAATAGAAATATTGGACAAGTTACAAGTAAATAAAGCTTGTTGATCATCCAATTCTAAAATTTCTTTTATTCCTTGAAATCTTGGCTTATGAAAGAGAGTCCCATCCTCATAAGGACGTAAATCAAGAGAAGTTTGAGGAATATTCATCCCTTCAAAGCTCACTGTTTGAGTCGTTTTTAAATCTTTAGCAAGCTTAATAACTGTACGATAGTGATATAGAGGGATTCCTTTCGGAGTTTCACTCCATATTAAACATTCAAAGGTAATTTCTTCTTCAGATTTTTCTACTTCAGTTAAATCCAAACAATAGAGATTAGCTAATTCTTTATCAAAAATAATTCCCTTGAGAACTTTATAGTTATCACAGGTAGAAAAACGATAACCAGGATGTAACTGTTCACAACTATTTGCGATCCACGCTAAAGCGCACATAGCGGGTAAAACTGCATTACCACCGATAACATGATCGTAAACAAAAGGATTGCTAGTTAGGGTTAAACGACGATATAAACGATAACTATTTTTCTCAGTAGTGACAATTTTTGCCGCAGGAGAAATCGGCTTACTCATGATAATAATTTGAGCAGCATTTGATTGAGTTTGTGCCAATTCTTCTGCCAACATTTGCGCACCAACTTGTTGAGGGATTACCTTAATATTTTGCTGTTCAAATAACTCCTTGAGTTGAGGAGTAACCATTCCCCCATCCCAGGGACCCCAACCAATAGAAACTACCTTACAATGGGGATGTTGTTGGCGAAGTAAATAAGCATATTTGTTAAGAATTTCATTAGCCAAAGAATAGTCAGATTGACCAGCATTGCCATAAAAAGAAACAAAAGAAGAAAATAAAACAATAAACTTTAACTCAGGAATATCGATGTTAGTTAACAAACTATTGAAACCTTCGACCTTAACGTCATAAACCCGATAAAAATCCTGTTCTGTTTTATTTTCGATGAATTTATCCGCTAAAGTTCCTGCACCATGAATGATTCCTGTTACTTTTCCTAATCTCTCTATAATTGGTTTTAAAGAAGTTTTCAAAGCTAAGCTGTCAGTAATATCCACACTGCAATACTCTGCTTTTTCAATTTCAGATAGAGTGTGATGAACCTCTCTACTTTGACATAACTGTTTATAAATTTTTTGTACTTTAATAGGAGTTGGCTTATCTTTTTGAGCGATTAAATGTTGCATAATACGCTTCTTTAAATCAGCTTCAATTGTACAACCTTGACTCCATTCTGGTTCGGTTTCCAAAATTTCAGAACGACCCAGTAAAATAAACTTACAGCCATACTGTTGAGCTAAATAAATGATACATTGGGCAGTAATTCCTCTACCACCTCCACTAACAAGAACAACAGAGTGGGAATTGATTATATTATTAGTAACCATGATGAAAATGAGTTAATTAATAGTGTTCATTGATGAAAAAAAGAGTCTTAGAACGCCAATAATATCTCGAAATAAGAAATGTTTTAGGGAGTTTAGTTAAGAGACTTTTCCTAAACTCCCTAGTAATTAAATAGTTAAAGGAGCTAACTCACAATCTAGAGTAAACCGACCTTTAGATGTATAACCCACTTCTTGTATAAGACTATTAGGATCGTGCAACTCTCCTAAGAGAATTTGGGTTGCTGTTCTTTCATCCAAATCAGGACTAATATCAATAGAACGACAGAACACAGAAGGCCACTCCAAATTTAAGGTTTTAGTTAATCCAAATAATCCCCCACCGATGGCACTGTATTCGTAGTTACCACCGAGGCCAAACTCTCCATCTAAACGAGCCAAGGTTAGAAAACAACTGCGTCCTTGATTAGCTGCTCGGCTTAAGGAAGATTTCAAATGTTTAGCTAGTAAAAACACCTGTTTAAGAATCGCCTTATTAGGATTAATTCTTGTATGTCCCTGATGAGGAAGGGTATGGTGGAGAGGGTGTAAATGAATGAAAGTACCGATCAGTCCGTAGGTTTCCATAATTTTACTCAATGTCTCTTGTAAATGTTCTTCACTGAGATGAGTTAAAGTAAAATGTTGAACCGTTGACGGAAGAGAGGGACGAGAAGGAACTAAAAAGTCAGGGAAGCTGAGAACCCCTACCTGCCATCCTTGATCAATTAAACATTGAGCGATGTGAGTGGTGGTAGCAGAACCATCATCGGTCAGGAGACAGGTTTTACAAGAATTGGCGGAAAAATCCCAAAAATCTGTAGCAGGTAGAGGAACTAACTTCATTTGATAACGCCCAATATTGCCATGATATCGAACTTTTGGCTCTGGTTCCCCTAAGCTATTTTTTTTTCTGCGGTTGTCATTTGCTCTTGCAAATATTGAACAATCTGCGCTAAAGTCCGCTGCTCCCCTAACGCTTCGGGGCTAACTTTGGGTAATTGAGGGAAAGATTCGAGGAGAGTTCCCATAATTTCTACCCGCTTAATGGAGTCAATGCCTAAATCAGCCTCTAAATCCATGTCTAATTCCAACATTTCTGTAGGATAACCAGTTTTGTCGCTAACCACTTCTAACAACGCTTCGCTCAAACCATTATCTTCAACTGTTTCGGAAGAAGATTCTTCAGCAACGGTTTGGGTTGGTACCGGGTCAAGATTACTAGGTTCTAAATAGTTGGCAATGGAAGAGATATGAGTAGGTTCTGCTTGGGGTTCGGGAGCCACAGGAGCAGGTTGAGGGGTTTCTACTACGGGAACTTGAGGAGCCACAGGAGCAGGTTGAGGGGTTTCTACTACGGGAACTTGAGGAGCCACAGGAGCAGGTTGAGGGGTCTCTACCACGGGAACTTGAGGAGCCACAGGAGCAGGTTGAGGGGTCTCTACCACGGGAACTTGAGGAGCCACAGGAGCAGGTTGAGGGGTTTCTACTACGGGAACTTGAGGAGCTTGAGGCATTTCCTCCAGAGGGGTTCCTGGTTCAACTTGTTGTTGAAGTAAATTTAAGAACGCTTGGAAGTTCTCAGTTTGACCCTTGAGGTACTCTTCCTGAACTTTGAAAGTACCCTGTTGATACTGATGGAATTGTTGGAAAAGTTGGCTAATGAGAGCAAGAGCAGAGTTATTCATGGCGACAATTTGATCCTCAGAAATGACGATTTGATAATTAGATTGAGAATTAGTAAATGGACTAACTTCAGGGGTGATAAGGTTATCTTCATCACCTTGTAAGTTCGGTGCTTCATCAGTGGAGGTAACCACTAAAGACTGAACCGTTTGGGGTTGTTCGACGGAAACTGGTTCCAACACCTCCCTAGGAGATGGCTCTGGTGAGACAGACTCAAAAGCAGATGCCATAGTAGCCTGTGTTTTTGGACTAACGTAGTTGGTAGCATTCAACTGAATAGCCATTCCCTTGCGTTTGCGTGCAGGAGCATTAGGTTTAATCGAAGAATGCTCCAGATCCTTCAAGTCCAAACCCATAACCCGAAGCTGCATAACCCCTTGACTCAGTTGGACATCGCTATCTTTTTGTCGAGAAGGGTTGAGCGCAACCGCAATATGAGGGCGATCGCCAAGAGTTTGCTTAACTAGATTGGTTAAAATTTGCCGTGGTCCAATTTCCACAAAACAATATCCCCCCTGAGTGTAGAGATTTTCGATTTCTTGGACAAATTGAACCGCGTTGAGCATATGAGCTTCTAGTAGGGTTCGCATGGCCGAAGCATCTTTAGGGTAAGGGTTTCCAGTCATGTTGGCATAGACAGGAATTTTGGGGGGGTTAAAGGTCACTTTGTTCAGTGCATCGGCAAAAGGCTGACTTGCATGGAGAACAAAAGGTGTGTGAAAAGCCGCAGACACCGATAATGGGGTGACTTTATAGCCTTGTTTGCTCAAAACCTTTTCGAGGGTAGCAATTTCTGGTTTAGATCCAGAAAGAACTACTTGTTCAGGGGTGTTGTAGTTAGCTACCTGGACTTTACCTATCCCCTTGATCAATTGTTCTAGATTAGCCACATTGCCCCTCACGGCTAACATGGCTCCTCCATCGCAATCATCCTTATCTGAAGGGGTTGCCATAGCCTCGCCCCTAGCTTTGATTAGAGAATAATAATCCTCTTCACTTATCACTCCGCCAGCCCATAAGGCAGTTAATTCTCCGAAGCTATGACCGGCAACAAAGTCAGCTTGGAAACCTGCCTGTTGTAAGGTTTTGTATAGTCCTACGCTAAAGGCTCCGATGGCAGGTTGAGCGTTTTCTGTTTGTTGTAGGGAATGGTTTTGTTGTTGTTTTTTTGCTTCGCTAAAAGCTGAAATGGGGAATACTACTTCCGATAAGGGAGGACGGCTATCTTTAACCATCAGGTCATCGAGGGCTTTATAAGCTCCTTGCATCTCTGGTAAATTGAGAGCGATTTCTCGACCCATATTTAGGTATTGGGAGCCTTGTCCCGGAAATAGAGCCACTACCCTTCCTTTGAGGGATAATCCCATTTTGCGGTAATAAATACCCAGGGGATGTTCCCAGGATTCGCTTTCTGGTTGGGCTACAATTTGTTTGAGGGCTGCTTTGAGTAGTTTTTTCCCTTCTTCTAAGGAACTGGCGACAAAGCCTACTCGGGCTGCTTGCTGAGGAATTTTCTCTAATTTACTTTTGTTTTGTAAATCGTTGTAGTGTCGCTCGGCTTCTTTTGACTCGAGTTGCTCTAGATGATTTTGACAAATTTCCTTCAATTGTTGAGGATTATCAGCCCATAAGATAATAGACTGGGGTCGCTGATGGATGCGATCGCCTGTTTGACTACTATTAGGGTTGTATTCTTCGAGAACTACATGATAGTCGGTTCCCCCAAAACCAAAGGAACTAACTCCCGCTCGTCTTGGGGTATCTCCTCTCCGTAACCAAGGACGAGTTTCTGTGTTGAGGTAAAAAGCTGACTCTTCTATTTCAAATTTAGGATTGGGTTCGGTGATGTTAATGGTTGCTGGTAGGACTTTATGGTGTAGAGCTAAGGTGGCTTTAATTAAACTGGCAGCACCGGCAGCTGCTTTTGTATGACCAATTTGAGATTTGACACTCCCTAAAGCAATTTTTTGTTTTTCTGCTTTATTTTCGGTTAAAACCTGATTCAAGGCTGTAAATTCACAAAAATCTCCAGCAGGGGTTCCCGTTCCGTGGGCTTCTACTAACCCTAAAGTAGTGGGAGAAAATCCTGCTTCCCCATAAGCCCGTCGTAAGGCTCGAGCTTGCCCTTCTGGACGAGGTGCGTAAATACTTTTATAGCGGCCATCACTGGCGGTTCCAATTCCTTTTACAACTGCATAGATGCGATCGCCATCTCGTTCTGCGTCTGCAAGACGCTTGATCACCAACATTCCTAGTCCTTCTCCCACCATCATGCCGTCGGAGGTGGCATCAAAGGGGTTAAGATGGTCTTTTTTGGAAAAAGCAGGGGTTTTACTAAAGCACATATAGTTGAGGATGGAGTTGTCTGTATCAAACCCCCCTGTTAACATCATGTCGCATCTACCTTCGATCAGTTCGCTCACTGCCATTTTTAAAGCACTCAGAGAACTGGCACAGGCTGCGTCAACCACACAGTTGGTTCCCCCTAAATCGAAACGGTTGGTAATCCTTCCTGCGACTACATTGGGTAACATTCCAGGAAAGGAGTTTTCTTGCCAAGGTACATAGGCCGCCTTCATTTTTTCGATGATGGTGTCTATTTGTTCTTGGGATAATCCACTACTTTTGAGTATTTTTTCCCAGAGAGGATATTGTAAACGACTGGTCAAAGGGGTAATACTTTTCCAAAGTCCACTACCGCCTAAAATTACTCCAGTGGTTTCTCGGTTGAAGTTTTTATCTTTGCCATATCCTGCATCTTCTAAAGCTTGTTTTGCCATCACTAATGAAAGCAAATTAGCCGAATCAAGGGCTTCTAATGTATCGGGAGGTAAACCAAATTCTATGGGATCAAAATCTATTTTGGGTAAAAATCCACCCCATTTAGCATAGGTTTTATCAGGAGTTTTAGGGTCAGGATCGTAGTAGTCTTCGATTTTCCAAGCAGTTTCTGGTACTTCTGTAATTCCGTTGACTTTGCCGAGAATATTTTCCCAGTATTCTTGTAGGTTTTTGGCTTTAGCAAATAATGCTGACATTCCAATAATGGCAATGGGTGTTTTTTGCAAAGCCGACGTTTTTGGAGTTAATGATTGAGTCGTCATATCAAATTATTGTCAGAAAATAAGGAATACATAACAACTGTTTAGTAGATATTAAGAGTTAGGAGAATTTTTAGTTTTAGTTAATTTTTGAACATCAATTTAAGATAAAATCAAAGGGCATAGAGAAATAAACTGTCAATATTTCACCGGGTGTTGGTTATTTTATTGACAGATAAATAAAATCCCGTAATGTCCAATGAACTCAGTTTACCCTAAAAAAAAATATCTAAAATGGATTATTTACTAGATTAAATAGATAATTTTTGTTTTTTTGATTGTTGTCAAATAGTTGTTCTTTTTGGATAACTCTTACTTTTAAAATGCGTTGTATATAAAAAACAATTCCAATGAAAAGTTTAGTCTTTATAAGTTTTTTGAGCAATGGATTAT
Organism: Crocosphaera sp. Alani8; assembly: GCF_038442745.1. Taxonomy (NCBI): domain Bacteria; kingdom Bacillati; phylum Cyanobacteriota; class Cyanophyceae; order Chroococcales; family Aphanothecaceae; genus Crocosphaera; species Crocosphaera sp. Alani8. The sequence continues at coordinate 74 of NZ_JARVCN010000207.1, read as the reverse complement.
CAATAGAAAATCATGGATGATTTTGAAGCTTCTCAAAAAGTCTGGGGGGACTCGCCGAAAGTTAGGGGACAAAG
>NZ_JARVCN010000206.1:0-5860 GCF_038442745.1 Crocosphaera sp. Alani8 | reverse complement strand
ATAAGGCTTTCAGATATCGCTTCTCATATCAACTTTTCTTGGTGCAAGATGTGAGATTAACCTATATACTAAACTGGGGGTACGTGAAGATGTTTTACACTTTGATATTTTAGTAAAAGGTGATACTTGATCAACAAATAACAAACTTAACTTTCCTAGAGACTAAGTAATGAGCGAACGTCAATATTACGAATTTCAATTTGTCGGAGATAAACTTTGTTTTAATAAGTCCAGTGTCTCATCAATAGTGTTAACGGCTGCATCTTTAAACTCTGATGAAGAAGTTTGGAACAGTTCAAGACCCTTGATTAATTCTAAAGCATAAGTTTTCTTTTCCTGTTCAGTTTCCAGTTGTTTCCATTCATCCAAGAAGGGTTGAATCACTTCTGATGCCATTTCTTCAGCTAAATCATTGGGGTCAACATAACCATAGCGAGTAGAACCGGCATTTTCCCAAACATCATGAATATCTAACAACTCTAAATCTAATAATAATAGTTCAGCCGTCCCTTCAATGGGTTCTGAGTTTTTCATCATTCAACTCATTATTGAACAGAAAAAGTATAACAAACCTGTCCCTACTTTTGGGGTGCGCCAATTCTAGTTTAATCGAGCAAGGTCAATTAGTTTTCCCTCAAGTTCTTTTTGTGATGATTAGCGATCGCCTGAAAATTCTTTACATAAATTAACATAGTGCTGCTTATTTATGTCCGACTACTTAATTCCTAAACTCTTTTAGATAATGAAAATGATAATCGATATCATTTTCAAAAAGATCGTTCTTAATCTAAAATTAGCCATCCACCCCCGTGGAACCGCCCTAGAAGTGAGGAGCGTTGTCAATAAACATTGAGGCTAAAGAAAATTCTGAATCGCCTCTGTCACAGCTTCGGGATACTCTTCATAAATACCTAAAGTTCCTCCTAATTTAACTGTTTGCACTTGTTCCAACTCTGCCATCGCCTCCATTTCCACTTTCGATTTGGGTGGTGCATTTTCCGCCAGAATAATTAATACGGGTATCGATATTGAATCTAAAAGTTGCAAAAACTCCTCTCTATCTGCTACGGGATCGAGCGCACCAGTGACAAAAGCAGCAGGAGCGTATCTGGCACCCTCTTTAGAAGTGATTTGGTATTTTTGGGCGATAAATTCGGGAGTTAGTTTGCTTTCATCTACATAAACGTGGCGTTTGTACATCAAGCGCAGAAAGGAAGGCGTAGTATTGAGATAGTATAAACCTTGTCCGATCCAAGGGGATCTCACTAGATTTTTTACCCCATTTCTTACTCCATCAGGTAACCCCATAACTCGTAAAGGTCCTTGCCAAGTGGGAGCAATTAAAATTAGTTGAGAAATGATATCTGGGTTATCCTGTCCAAATTTTAAAGCGTATCCCGAAGCATGACCAGAAGCAATAAGAATAAGTGAGCTATTAAAAACAGATTTCACAAAATTTCTCAATAAATGATGAAATAATGCGGGATTATAATCCACAGGGGGACATTGAGACTCACCAAACCCCAACCAATCTAAAACTGTCACTTCATAATGTGTAGCAAGTAGATTGGCAATCCCTTTCATCTCGGTGCGACTCGAAACCGTACTAAAAGCAGGAAGTAAAAGTACAGGGTTTCCTGCACCGACAGTTTCGTAAACAACTCGATATTGCTTGTCTAAAAAATTCCAGTTGTAAAAATTCTTTGTTCCGCCAATACTAGAATTAGGTTGACTTAGTAAGCTTGCTTTAGTCATAGCTGTTAGTAGAGAGAAATTTATTTCAATAGTACAAGATAGTTACAGTAGATCAAAAAGTAAGGTTGAGACAAGCGATCACCACCTGAAAATTTCCGTTTCTGAAACTGACTTTGCGATCTACTAAATCTTGCCCTTCATGACGGTTCGCTAGTTCTGACTGTACAAGGTAGATAAATCGTGAATAAACTACCTGTCCCCAGTTGACTTTTAACGGTAAGATGACCTTGATGATGATAAGCGATCGCCTGAGCAATAGCCAAACCCAACCCAGTCCCCCCGTTTTTTCGAGCGCGATCACTATCGACACGATAAAATCGCTCAAAAATTCGACTCTGTTCTTCGGTAGTGATACCAATACCTGTATCCTTAATACGAATCAATGCAGTCCGTTCTTTTGTTGTTAAACTAACGACAACTTGACCGCCACTCGAGGTATATTGAACAGCATTGGCAATTAAATTTGAAACTAAACGGTATAATTGGGACTCGTCTCCTAAGACATAAATTGGCTCATCAGGAATTTGCTCAATTAGGTCAATATCGGCAATGGTAGCAAGTTCGGAAAATTCTTCTATCAAATCACTCACTAAATCATTTAAACAACAAGATTGAAACCGTTTAGAGTATGATTGTGCTTCGAGACTGGTCAACAAGAGTAAGTCTGTAATTAGATTGCTTAAACGTCTTCCTTGTCGTTCTAAGGTATGTAACATCTTTGTTAAATCTTGGGGTTGTGAGGGTTGTCTCCTTAAGATTGCTTCTATAGTGGCTAAAAGACTAGCTAGGGGCGATCTCAATTCATGGGCAGCATTGGCTGTAAACTGTTGTTGCTGTTGATATGATTGATAAATCGGCTGCATGGCTAACCGTGAAAGCCACCAACTTGACACCACAACAAACCCTAAAACCAGGGGAAACCCGATAATTAAAATAGCTTGTATGCGTTTAACTTCAGCATCAAAGGGTTTTAAGGTACGTCCCAATTGTAAATAACCCCAAGATGGATTGAGACCTTGCTGATGAGCTAAATAATCAGTATCAGCACTGTGTAGAATGATTGTAAATTGGTGATAACGAGTTCTCTGACTGGTAAAAGTTTGCCAGGGGTCAGAATTTAAGGTTTGAGAGAGATTAGTGGGTTGGTTGGGAGAAAAAGCTAATAGTTGGCCTTGATGATTAAACAGACGAATATAGTAAGTATTGCGATCGCTAATTCCAGTGGTATGTCTCTCGATTAAACTAGGATTAAGGTTACAGGGTTGTCCGACTAAACATAATTCTGGCAAAATACGCTTTAATACGTTTGTTGGCTCTTCTGAAGCAGGTAACATAGGTTCTAAGCTGTCGTGGAGTGTCCCGGCAATAGATTCCATTTCACTCTCCATTGCTTTCCAATTAGATTGAACAAGGGAGCGATACATCCCAAACCCCGATAAACTTAAAATTACCCCCATCACCAAAGCATACCAAAAAGCTAAACGAAGACGACTATGACGAAATAATTGGGAGGTTTTCATCAATTCTGTTCTTTTTCTTCACGCTTGATTTTTGTCTTCTGCCAACTGTTTGTTAAATCGATAGCCCTGACCTCTGATGGTTTCAATAGGACAAATACAGTTATAACTGGCTAATTTTCGTCTGATTAAGCGCATTTGTGCAGCCACCACGTTACTCATGGGTTCCGCATCGAGATCCCATAGTTGATTACGAATTTTACTCCCTGAAATAATGCGATCTGGATGCTTCATTAGATAGGCAAAAATTTGGAATTCTTTGACGGTTAAGGGAATAGTTTTAGGGGATTGAGTTAACTTCACACATAGGGCATTGTTGGCATCATCTAGGGTAAATTTGCCTATGGTTAGGGCTTGGTGTTGAAATTGGGGCGATCTTCGTTGTAACGCCCGCAATCGTGCCAGTAACTCCTCCATGATAAAGGGTTTTACCAAATAATCGTCGGCTCCTGCATCTAAACCTGTCACGCGGTTTTCTGGCTGACCCAAGGCAGTGAGCATCAGCACGGGTAAGGGATTCTGGTGCGCTCTAAGTCGCTGGCATAGCTCCAGCCCCGATAATTCCGGAAGTAGCCAATCAATAATCGCTACGGTGTAATCCGTCCACTGATATTCCAAGTAGTCCCAGGCTTGAATCCCATCTGACACCCAATCCACCACATATTTCTCGCCGATTAGAACTTGTTTAATTGCTAGTGCCAAATCTTTTTCATCTTCCACCAGTAGAACTCGCATCGCGCCTGACACCTCAACTACGAAACTAATTCTACCAAAGCCATTGCTATTTCACCTGAATTTCATCTCTCTATTCGGCAACTTCTTCAAATTAATTATCCTTAATTCGAGTAATGATTCAACCCTGCCGACACCATAAAGCCACTGCCAAAAACCAAAATAACTGAACCAAAACAATACTCGGACCACTAGGCAGATTGAGCGCGCCAGAAATGATCATTCCTATTACTCCACTGGTGGCACCTATCCCCGCAGCAGTGGCTAAAAACGGAACAAATTGCCGGCAAATTAATCTCGCAGAAGCAGCAGGAATAACTAGAAAACCGTTAACTAACACGATACCAACTATCCGAATAGTTATGGCTATAGTGATTGCTAAAAGCACGGTAAAAAAATAACGATAACGGAGAACGGGTACGCCTTTGACTAGGGCTAAATCTCTATTGAAGGTGAGTAAGATTTGCTCTGGTAAACTGATAATTATCCAGAATAAAGTTACAAATAAAAGTAATGATAATAAAATTAAATCTGTATTCCCAATCGTTAGAATATCCCCAAATAAAATCGATAATAAATTACCTCGATATCCTTTGACATAACTAAAGCCAATTGTGCCTAAAGCGACTGAACCCGACATAGAAATACACAAAACTGTATCGTTACGCAAATTGGTTCTGTCAATTAAATAAATTACTCCCAAACCAAAAGCAACAGTAAAACCAATTAGCGTCCAAGTAGCAGGAAGTTCCAACAATGCTGCTAAAACCACTCCTAGAATTGCCGAATGTCCCACCGTCGCTCCAAATAAAGAGAGACGACGCAAGATTAAAAAGCTGCCCAAAATTCCTCCTAAAATACCAAGCAGTACGCCACCTATTACGGCCCGTTGCATGAAGGGTAAACTAAAAAGATTCAGGAAGTCGGGTAGGTTCATGATAATGACAAGTAGGAATAATTAAAGCTTTTTTATGAATACCTGGATTTGGGTTGTAATTTTTGAACCACATTACCGTAATAAACGAAGACCACTTATAGTTACTAAAACTGTAGAGCCTTCATGCCCAATTACCCCTAAAGGCATATTGATATTACCTGTAAAGTTGCCTATCAATAATAGAAAAATAAAAGACAACGCAAAAGTAATGTTTTGTTTGATAATACGATTGGCACGACGACCGAGGCTAATGGCCTGAGATATTTTTTCTAGGCGATCGCTCATCAAGATTACATCGGCAGTTTCCAAAGCGACATCATTCCCAGCACCACCCATAGCTATACCGACTGTTGCCATAGCAAGTGCAGGGGCATCGTTAATACCATCTCCTACCATTGCTACATTTTGATATTTTCGCTGTAGCTGTCGAATAACTGTCAATTTATCTTCTGGCAGAAGTTCGGCATGAACCATTTCTATGCCAAGGGATTCAGCAACACTATTAGCAGTAACTTGATTGTCTCCCGTCAGTAAAACTATTTGTTCGATCCCCATTTCTTTTAATTCTTTGATCGATGCTGCTGCTTCTGGTCGAATAGCGTCAGCAACAGCAATCGAACCTATAACCTTTTCATTTTCAACCACCCAGACAACAGTTTTTCCTTGTTTTTCCAGGCGTTTATTTATCTGGACGAGTTCGTGGTTTAAATGAGGAATTTCTTGACGAATAAAAGTAGCTTTTCCTACCTTAATTGTTTTTCCAGCAACTTCACCGACAATTCCTAAACCCGTTTTTGCTTGTACTTGACTGGCATTTTGCAATTGGAAATTTTTCTGTAAAGCAGCTTGGGTAATTGCCTTGCCGCTGGCGTGGGGACACGAATACCTGAAAGCCTTACCAGATGACGAAAAGAGGCAA
>NZ_JARVCN010000205.1:0-5879 GCF_038442745.1 Crocosphaera sp. Alani8 | reverse complement strand
CGAACCCGTGAGTTACCCATATATCTCCTCAACGCGCTTCCCTTGTTCAACCTCTTTGTCAAACTCGGTGCATCTGCAATATTGATACATGGCTCCCCGTTACTCCTCATTGGACTGGCGGGGTATCCTTCCCCTTCAACGTTGAGGGACGCTCTACCTTCTGAGCTACACTGCTTTGCAACACGATTGTAGCACACTGCTCAAGAAATGTCTTTAATTGAGGTTTAACTTGATAATAAAAGAAATGAGCCGAACAATGACAATCGGATGACCCAAATTTTTTAATCGGAATACTAGACTGTTTATCCTCCAGTAATAACTTAGCCCAAATACATTCTAGTTTAATGGTATCAGTTGAATAATAAATTTCAACAGGGTTTAAATGAGGTCTAAGATAATCAAGATGCCAATGGTTCCGTTTATTTATCTGTAGATGTCTGTGAATTCTCGATTTCAGTCCACCTTTTCCAAAGGCACTGCCAATGTAACAGTAATAACCAGGTTGGACTTGGTAGGTTCCTAATTTTCCTATGGATACTTGTGATTGATTAGTACAGAAAAAAACTAAACAATAAGTTCCTGGTTTAGAAGGTAAATTAACCATCATTTTATCTTCGGATAATAGGACTCCCGTGATTTTGAAAAGATACTCATCAACTCATGATGAAATTAGAGAAGAAATTCACTCAGATAGTTTCCAAGATTTCAATGATGAGTACGGTTGGAATAAAGAAAGTGACCTAGTTTATGAACAAGACGACCAGGGCTTCGCCCTCTGCCTTATCCCTTCGGGTACAGGTTCCCCGTCTTTCAAGACGTCCGCGAGTTTGGTAGGGGTACAAGCCCCGTGACCTTACCAGTGAACTTCTGCCCTCTGCCCTTGTAGCGCAGCGTCTTCTGCCTTCGTTTGACATGACTGAGGATTACCTCGATTCTTTGGTAATGTTTGATTGAAAAAGTTAATTGGCTATTATTTTCTGAATAAAATCATCTATTTTGTGCTTATTTAATAATGGCATTGTTATTATTATTATGTCCAATAAAAGGCAAAACATTAACTAGCGTTTTTTACCTAGATCTGATGTTTGGTTTTCTTTTTGTTGGGCTAACCACTCCCAGTCTATTAAGGTTCTTTCAGCAATAAGCTGGTGTTGTCTCAGCAATCTCTGAGCTTCAGCCCAGATTCGTTCTTCGCAAGGGTTCTCTAATTCTACCCCTAACAGAGAAAGGTAATATTTCATCAAATTGGTGTGTTGATAAGTGTAGTCGCTAAAGGCTATTTTTAGTCCATTGAGTAGTTGTTTTTTATTCATTTTATTCGTATGATGTTTCTGTTTCTTGATGCGAAACTGAATTTTATCATGGCTACTACTCCCCACGACGACGACAGAGAACAGCGTATAAGCAGTCAAATCATCGTTGATGCTTACAACTCAGATGAGGAAAGAATGGGCTGGTACTGTTATCTTGAGGATAATATGGGAATGCCTTTTGTGGCTGTCTGGAATGAACAAACCATAGAAGTAGTAGCCATGTCATCAGAAGAAGACTGTGAACAGGAAATGAGAGTTGATGTTCGTTATTCTGAAGAGAACCGTCAGGATATTTTTTCTGTGTCTTTGTCTGAAATTACTCCTGTGGATACTGATGAAGCTACCAGAGAGGCAGTAGATGACTGGAAATATTGGGTAGAAAGAGGTTACGAGTTCAGTGAAGGGGATGAAGATGAGTTTTTCTAAAGTTTAAAACGAACATCTGCCCAAAAGAATTAAGAATTCAGAATGGAGAATGATACTATTTTTATACCCTGCTCATCGATTATATGAAGCGATCGCTGCTCACCAGAATTTGAGGTAGTTGCCCCGACCAGTTTTGTTTTGCGATCGGCTTCGCGGATCTCGCAGAGCGATCGCACTCCTTGGTTTTAAGCGATCGCTTCTCTTGTAGTACACAAGTTCTTTATCCAGCAACGGAAAATTTACAGGTGGATTTTTTTTAAAATACTAAGAGCAAAATGAAATTTAGCCACATTTTTTTACTATCCACTACCTTCTCCCTCATCTATACTTCTGGAGCTTTTGGAGCTTCTGTCTCTTTTTCCCCAACTGGCTCTCAATTGGATAACGATCTAATTCCTGATTTGTCCACAAATATTGGTGAGTCTCTTAATTTTTCTTTTTTCTTGGACACCACTGGTCTTAATGCTAATTTAACTTCCTTAGAACTATTATTTGCACAAGACAGTACGGAACTAGAAACCCTTAGTGTTTCTAGAACTGACGCGGACATCGCTGCCTTCCCGAATTTTGGTGGGGTTCCAGCCCCAGGCACTATTCCTTCAGCGATCTTTTCTCGTAGTGGACCCGGAATTGCCCCTAATACTCTTGTTGAAATTGTGGTCGCTACCTATTTAGTACAATCTGAACTCATTAATGATGGATTACCTGATCAATCCGTCACGGTTATCAGTGCCACCGATGCCAATGGAACCGATGTTACGGCTCTGTTTGAGCCTGTTAGCCAAAGTTTAGATGTTCAACCTGTTCCAGAATCTAGTTTTCCTCTTAGTTTATTAACTTTTGGAGCCATAGGATTTACTTTCATCAAACACAAGAAATCCTCTCAATAGGCAACCCCTTTGATCACAGAATCGTAATCCCTCATCAAATGGAACGTAGCATTGGAAAATACCCCATCAAAAGTGACTTAAGACAGTGGTTATATTAGAACAACATGGTTGAGTTGCGGAGCGATCTCCGATTAATCAACTTATTGATGAGATTCATCGCCTCAACCGTTTAACCGAAGAGTTGTTATATCCAGCAATGGAAGATTATCGTCTGGATATCACCGTTGGCAAAGGACAAGCTTCTCGAACACGGAGTATTCCCCTGGCAAAATTTACCTTGGTGGGGGCTACAACTAAGGTGGGGTCACTAACAGGATTTCTTCATCGTACCCATCGGGGTAGGATGGTTACAGAATTAGCGAGGGAACATTTATAATCACCAAGAAAGATGATTCAAAAAATAATCAAACTACGAATACTGGGGAAAACTAATCAAGTTGAAGAAGAAACAGAAGCCCTAATCAAACTGCTAGAAAATAATGATTATCAGGTAATCCAAGCATCAAAACCATTACAATGCCGATCCCCAAATAATGATGAAAGTCGAATTTATTTGACTATTACCAAAACTAATAATAAATAAGTATCTTACCGAATTTCTTTACCCATAGGTTTGCCCCAATTATATTCCCCTTCTCCTCTTGGTCGATTGGGCTTGCGCCATGCGATGGCGCGCCCCTCGACCGCAAAATCTTCACTACTTGCTCCTGCCAGTAATTCTTTTAAAGAATACTCTGGTTCAGAAATCATATCTTGATACGCTGCTTTAACTAAAGAGACTAAAGCATTGGCGACGGCAGGATCAAGGTTTTTATCGGAGCGCAATCTAATAGCGATTGCTTCAGGAGTCTTTAAATCTTGTCCCTCATCAGTATCTTGAATAAATTCCATCGGGGAAACTTGCAGCCATTCACATAACGCTAAAAAGGTATCCATATCTGGCGTTTTACCCTTTTCTACCCGCGAAATCGTAGAAGGACTAACATTACCAATTTCTTTGGCTGTCTCTCTAAGTCCTCTATTTCCTCGCTTGCTACGTACAAGATTGGCTAATTTTTCAGTGTTTAGACTATATTTCATCAAATTCTCTCACCTCCAGTATTTTTTGAACACCTTCTTTAGCTGAAATTAATTCTATCTCACATTCAGCAAAAATTTCGATTAAGTCTTTTAAATCTACATGAACATAGCAATAATTTCTTTACTTGCTTCAATATAGCAAATTCTAATTCTGTAAGGCCGAAATTTAATTATACTAGAATTAAAAATTAAGTTAAGAAAGAAAAAGAAGAGGAAGCTGAACATCCCACAGCCCCTGTTGTCCCTTAATAGGAACAGGAGGAGATATGAGGCTAATATCATCTAATTTCCAGGCGAATCGTCCATGTTCCCAATGACCACACAGTTGCTCGTCCTCTGATTGTGCTTCAATAAACTCAGGAGTCATCTTGATACAATCAGTCAAATCGCAGGTAGCGATCGCCTTACCCAATGGTAAACTATCCCAAGAGTTTTGTGTGAAATCAATGTCTAAAATAGAAGCTAAAGATTTGTAATCTAATCGTTGTTGTTTAGTATTTTTCTTAGCAGAACAAATAACCAGTTGACCACGATAATTCGTTGACCAACTGCGAGTTTCATAATGTTTAATTCCCATAGCAATTAAACTAGCCCAAGGCTGATGCAAAGAAATAGCTTTAACAGTCACCAATGAACAGTCGCCAGTCACCAGTGTGTTTTGTTGATGTTTATTTCTAGTTGTCATAGAAGGATTATTAACCGTTGATTGATGGTTAGGAACTGTCAACTGTTTTTCACTGGGGATTGCTTGAATTCCACTGGATTGAAATTGATTAACAAGAGCTTTCATAGTAGCAAAAGGATAGCCACTAACTTTTAATTCAAGAGGGAAACCTAGAACCCTTTTAGCTTTTCTAATTCGGTAACGAGGGGCTTTAGTATCCTTGATAATTTGTCTCAATTCGTCTCTAGAATGACCACCAATATAGGTTAAGAACTTAACTCGTCCTTCTTGTAGATCGTAATAATCTTGAGACATTTTTATCTTAGTTTGGCAAGGATGGTCAAAGTAAACGACTATTTTTTTACAATACTGAACACGGAGTAAATGAGATAGATCATCAAAGGAAGCAGTGGGATTACGTTCGTGTTTTAAAAGTTCCTGAGCATCAATAGAATCTAGTGTAATACCTTCTTGTGCTGCCTCTTCAATGATAGTTTCAATGCTATTAATGTCTTCTTGAATTGTTGTTAAATTGGTCATAATTGTTAAGGAAAGTGTATTAAACTAAGATTTTTCTTCCCAATCAGGACAAGGCATCTGATCAATTCTCAGATCAGTATGGAAGGCATTGCAGACAAAACCTTTTTTTGTTCCGTAGCCATAAGTACAGGTAAAACATCTAACCATTTGTTCTTTCACTATCTTTTTGGAATCATCTAATTGCCATGTTTCAGCAACAATTTTAGCTTGTTGAGCTTTTCTCTTTAAAGCTTTTATTTCTTGAACTTTAACTGCTTCTGCTAATATTCCATTTCTATCTTGTTCAGATATTCCTATGTTTTTATTTCTCAGTCTTTGTTCGATTTCTTCTGTGCTGGTTGTAATCCCTGTTAAATGTGTTGAATTGATATCGATGCCTAATTTCCCTAATTGTTTAATCCATGCTTGTTTAACTTCTTCAGAACAATGAGCCATTGCATCAGCCCATGTCGGCGATCGCTTATGTTCCATCATAAATCTAACTTGATAGTAAAAAGTTTGAGGGTTATGAGGATCTTGTATTGGGTGGTTAAATCCGCATTCGGGACAAGCATTTTTTACGGATAATAGTTCCATAGCTAGACCTCAAAAGTATTAATTAAAAGGAACCTTCAGTATTAATTGTTTATCGTTTATTTGTTAATCCCAATCCATAATAAGTCCCTTACCTCCTTCTAATAAATGTACAAGAGTTTTATCCCAATTGACCCCATCAGTAGCTTGTGCGAACAATTCCCTATCGTGACAAGTCTTTCCCAACGCTATTCATACTGTCTTTGGGAGGGAGTCATGGGAATTTCCTCCCCCTTCCTTAAATATGTAAAGATTTATGACAATTTTGGGGATGTGTTAGGGGGAAATGTTTCCCCCTTTTCTTTGTCCTAAAATTCGGCGTTAGGACAACAATGGTCAAAATCCAGAATATAAAAGCCTAAAAATTGTTGTTTAAACTGTTCAAAGGCTTTT
>NZ_JARVCN010000204.1:0-6000 GCF_038442745.1 Crocosphaera sp. Alani8 | reverse complement strand
ATCTTTGTCCCCTAACTTTCGGCGAGTCCCCCCAGACTTTTTGAGAAGCTTCGTCAAGCAAAAAAAATGTACTTCATATATAGTTATGAAGATATTTATCCGAATGATGAAAGGTTACAATATTTTACCGAACAATACCAAAATTTTATTGGTTTAAGTCTCAAAAGATATGAGATCTTAATCTTAAGAGATCCTTACAATTTATTCGCTAGTTTAATAAAATCAAATATGATCGATCCTTCTAAGGAGGACTATAAAACTTATATTAATCTTTACAAAGCTTATGCAAAGGAATTTATTGCTGCACCTGATTTTAATGGGGGGCTACAGCGAATTTATCTTAATTATAATCACTGGTTTGTAGACCCTAAGTATCGCATTCATATAGCTCAAAATCTAGGCTTTGAGAGTATTGGTGAAGCCTATAATAGAGTGGCTACTATGAAAGGTAGCTCATTTGATGGTTTAAACCTAGATCATAAGGCACAAGAGATGAAAGTTTTAGAGCGATGGAAGGAATTTCAAGATAATGTATTTTGGCAAACAATTTTCCAAGATGCAGAGTTAGTAGAATTATCCAATGAGATTTTTGGTGAGGTTATCCCTATCCTATAACCGCTATATGAACAATGCCATCCCCTTGATTACCCTAAGATGCGGGTACAACGATTATATTATGGAGTATTTAAGTCTCCGATCTGTCTCACCGCAGTTAAGGCGGAATAACTGACCCCTGCGGTTCCTTCTCCGGGGTGGGTAGAGTCTCCCACTAACCAAATATTTTTAATCGGGGTACGGGTAGCAATACCAAAGGGTCCGAAGGTAGAAACTCTCTGGCCGACACCTCCCACTATTCCTTTATCCCTGGCTGTATAATGGGCAAAAGTGCGAGGGGTAGCTGCTTCTTGATGAATAATTGTGTCAGCATTGAGGTGGAAATAACTGCTTAAACGGGCGATCGCTTCTTGGCTATATTGTTGTTTTAATTTTTCATATCTTTCCTCACTAATATTGTCCCATATTTGAGTATCGGTGAAGCTAGAGGCAATAATTGTTCTTTGTCCTTCTTTTGCTCGACCATCTCCTGGTTTACTAACAGAAACAAACAAGGAATTGTTTTCCCCAATAATTCCCTCATAATCGTAGAAAAATTGGAGGTGAGGGGGACAATTTTCCGGGATAGCTTGTTCATTGACTCCCAAATAAATAACAAAAGCGCCGGATGCTTCGGGGAGTTTATCAACTCTTCTATGATACAGATTAAACAAGGGTTTAGCTGGTGTCTCGAGCATTTTAACTAAATTTTGAACGGGAACATTAGCTACTACATGATCAACTGTTTGTGTGATGGTTTCATCTTTTTTGCGACGACGAATGATAACTTTAGTTTTATTGTTTTCAAGGATTTCTATTGTCTCTACAGAGTGACCAGTGAACAGCTTTCCTCCATATTTTTTTAACCCTTCAACCAAGCGATCGCTCAACACCTGCATACTTCCTTGTAAATGGTACAATCCTTGAGGTTCCTGGGACACCCCTAACGCTGTTGCGGCGTAGAGTAAAGCTGTTTCGTCGGCATCCACTTGGGAGTATAATTTTAACTGTAAATCGAGGAAGGTTTTTAATCTGCGATCGCTGTACAATCCATACAACCGCAAAGCATCTCCTACTGTCATCAAGGTAAAAGGAACTGTAATTAGTGTATCTAACCGTAACGCACTGGTGAGTTTCCACATATCCCAGAGGTTACGAGGGGGTAACACGGGATCTCGTCCTTGAAACTTCCAACTTGCTCGAAATAGTTTAGCCAATAATTGCCAAAAGGGTTCGCTTCCGGGGAACTGTTTTTGTCTTTCTTGTTGCCATTTTTCGCGATCTCGCCACACACTGATGGGTTGGGTTTCTCCGGGTAAAAAAACCGCACAGGCGGGATCGCAAGGGGTTACGGGGGGTAAGTCTATTTCTAATTCTTCAAAAATGCGCTGATGAATGCCACCTGGTTCTAACCCTGCTACTTGGGTTGCTCCTACATCAAAGGTAAACCCTCGACGCTTAAAAGTAGAAGCACAACCCCCAGGTACATAGGCTTGTTCGTACACAGTTACATCATACCCCCGACGGGCAAGTAATGCTCCGGCGGTTAATCCACCGATTCCTGCTCCTACAACTATAATTTGTTCAGACACGGTTAAAATATTTGTTATAAAAGTTTACATTATATTAATTATATTAAATAATTCACCTAAGTTTCCCTTTATTTCTTAATTCAATCTTCGACCACTGATAATCCTTAACTGTTAACTAAGGAATTTAACCATTTTTATATGGACTATTTCTGCTTCTATAAAGCGATCGCCCACTGGTTCAAATCCTAATTTTTCGTACAATTTTTGAACATAAACTTGAGCGTGAATAACAATTTTTTGGTATTTTTTTTGTTCTTTAATAAAAGCGATCGCTGATTCCATTAACATTGTCCCAATCCCTTGACCTCTTACTTTGGATAAAACAGCTAATCGTTCTATTTTTACGATGTTTTCGTCAATAGATCTAATTCTTGTTGTTCCTACTGCATCTTCATCTAAATAAGCTAAAAAGTGAACACAATCATAATCATAACCATCGAATTCCAAAGCATAATCTACACCTTGCTCTTCCTGAAAAACATAACACCTGATCTTTTTGATGGCTTCTAGTTGGTCTTGATAGTTAGTAATCTCAATTTTTACTTTTTTCATGTTTTCTTATATTTTTGAAGAGAAATAAAACAATCAATGACAGTAAAGGAATAACAAACATTTCTTGTAAAACAGTTAGAAAATTACTCAGTTGGATAATTCCCCCTGTAAAAGTAAGTCCTCCCAAAATAGAGATAGGGAAGGCAAAGTAATGGGAGGTAAAAGGAAAAAAACACTGAACACCAGTGGGAAAATTAGCATCATAAGCCAACATATCTAATAAAATATGACTAAAATAAAGACCCAACAACCAAACTAAAAAATAATAAGGTATTTTGTTATAAACTCTCAAGAAAAAGTAAATAATGATACAGACAAAAAATCCCACAAAAAAGCTGTGGGTAAACTGACGATGAATAGCACTAAAATCATTATAAAATAAATAACCTAAAATAAAATCAATGTCAGGCAAATTAGCAATTATAATAGCAGTGATAATTAGCTTTTTTGAGGAACAAGCTTGTAGAAATCTGGGGTTTTTACAAACTCCCAAAAAAATAAAATAACCAGCTAAACTATGACCAATAGGAGATGCCATTTGAAAAATTTAAGTATTTTTTACTTGTTCTAATAGAGTTAGTTTCTCTGTAATTGAAAGACGATTAGATTTTTGATTTGCTCACAACTTAGGTAGAATAAGAGTAAGTAGCAATACAGTGAGATGAAATAATCTAACTCTTTCTGACTCTTAATGTGTCAATAGTTTTTCTATTTTAGTTATATTGCCCTAATTATGACCTTATCTGCCAATAACCCGCAATTTTCTCTCTCCTCAGACACCGAAAAACTGATCCACAACTTAGCAGATCATCAACATGGTAAATTGATAGAGCGTGCTTTAGGAGTCCTATTACGCATTGCAGGGGAAGAAGTTGATCACTCAGATTGGAAGATTCTAACCACTGCCCTAGAAGACCTAGAAAGAGGCTTTCAGGTATTTTATCCCCATCGCCATACCCGTAAGGTTACCATTTTTGGCTCAGCCCGTCTATCCCCCCAAAGTTCAGAATATCGTCTTGCACTGGAATTTGCTCGTTACATCACTCAGTTGGGCTTTATGGTACTCACAGGGGCAGGAGGAGGTATCATGGAAGCAGGGAATGAAGGAGCAGGACGAGAACATTCTTTTGGTTTAAATATTGATTTGCCTTTTGAACAAGGAACGAACCCTTTTATTGCTGGAGACGAGAAATTAATCAAGTTTAAATACTTTTTTACCCGTAAACTTTTCTTCTTAAAAGAAAGCGATGCAGTGGCTTTATTTCCTGGTGGTTTTGGTACACAAGATGAGGCATTTGAAACCTTAACTTTGTGTCAAACAGGGAAGTATGGACCTTGCCCTTTGGTATTAATTGATGAACCTGGGGGAGACTATTGGAAAACTTGGAACCAATATAATTATAATAACTTATTGTCTCGGGGTTTAATCAGTGCAGAAGATTCCAGTCTTTACACTATTACTGATAGTTTAGCCACTGCTTGTAATGTGATTCGTGAGTTTTATTGTGTTTATCATTCTAGTTGCTATATTGATGATTTATTAGTGCTGCGTCTCAACTCAGAATTAACCGATGAACAACTGGAAAAATTGAACGAAGAATACAGCGATAGTTTAGTAAAAGGACGAATTGAGAAAAGTTCAGCTTTACCTGCGGAAGTAAATGAGGAAACAGCTAATCTTCCCCGTTTAACTTTACACTTTAATCGAGTTAATTCAGGGCGACTTTATCAAATGATTAATCAAATTAATAAATTTGGTACTTGTTTACCCATAGAACCCCATCCAGAATGGAAATAATTATTAATGGATAAAGGATAATCAATAATTAATTTGGGTTAACTAAATAGAAGATGAAAATAATTGATTTGTTTGCAGGTATAGGTGGTTTGAGATTAGGTTTTGAAAGAAAAAGACTAGATAAATGTGTCTTTAGTTCAGAATGGGATACAAACTCTCAAAAAACTTATCTCACTAACTTTAACCAACTACCCCAAGGGGATATTACTCAAATTGACGCGCATAATATTCCTTCTCATGACATATTATTAGCAGGTTTTCCCTGTCAAGCTTTTTCAGTTGCTGGTTATCGCAAAGGATTTGAAGATACCAGGGGAACACTATTTTTTGATATTGCTCGTATTTTGCATTACCATAGACCAAATGTTTTTTTATTAGAAAATGTCAAAAATTTAGCCGGACACAATAGCGGTAAAACCTTCTCTAAAATGCAGAATATCCTAGAAGATGAATTAGGTTATTGTCTTCACTATCAAGTTCTCAACACGATGACTCATGCTAACATTCCCCAAAATCGAGAAAGAATTTTTATTGTAGGTTTTAATCGAGATCAGATTAAAAACCCAACCTCGTTTCAGTTTCCCAAACCAATTAAACTAAAAACCACAATTCGAGATTTAATTGATACTCAAAAGAAACCCAATAAATATTATTATCATAAAACTCATAAATATTATCCGTTATTAAAAAAAGCAATGAACTCTTGGGATACAGTTTATCAGTGGCGGCGGGTTTATGTGCGAGAAAATCAAAGTAATGTTTGTCCCACTTTAACAGCAAATATGGGAACGGGAGGACACAATGTTCCTATCATTTTAGATGACTACGGTATTCGCAAACTAACCCCTAGAGAATGCGCAAGGTTTCAAGGTTTTCCTGATAGCTTTAAATTCCCTGACTTAGCAGACAGCAAACTCTATTATCAAATTGGTAATTCTGTTACTGTTTCCCTTATCCGTCGTATCGCTGAAAATATAAGGGAAATAATCACAAATTAGAAGTTTATTCCAGGGAAAGAAGAATCAATAATTAATTTATTAAACGAAATTAAAGTTAACTTTACGCTATTAGTTTATAAAAAATAAGCAATTTGTTATGATAGTAAAGAAAAAAAATAAAAGTTTAAAATGACCACAACCATTAAAATTAATCCCTATCTTTCAGGAAACTTTGCACCTGTTAATCAAGAAACTACGGCTGATAATTTAACAGTTATTGGAGAAATACCTCAGAATTTACAGGGAATGTTTCTCAGAAATGGTCCCAACCCCCAATTTAGTCCTATGGGGGAGTATCATTGGTTCGATGGAGACGGTATGATTCACGGAGTACACATAGAAAACAGCACAGCAACCTACCGTAACCGCTTTGTTCAAACCCGTGGTTATCACCTAGAAAAAGAGGCCAACAAACCGAAGCTTCTCAAAAAGTCTGGGGGGACTCGCCGAAAGTTAGGGGACAAAG
>NZ_JARVCN010000203.1:0-6005 GCF_038442745.1 Crocosphaera sp. Alani8 | reverse complement strand
GCTTGGAGAAGCCCGCACTGTAACGGTACTCCGTTCAGTGTCGGGAGTCGTCACATGATATCGTTATTGGTGCTAATGCAGCTGATCCTAATGGCATCCTTGCTGCTGGACAAAGCTACGTTATTTATGGGAATATTGCTCCTGATCTCGATCTCAATGGGGTTTCTGGAGGGACTGGTTATACTGCGACGTTTACTGGAACGCCGATCGCCATTGTCAGTGATGATTTAACCGTCGGAGATAGCAACTCAACCACTTTAGTCGGTGCAACAATTACCATTACCAATCTACAAGATGGTATTGCCGAAAGTTTGGCAGTGGACACGACAGGAACAAATATTACGGCGAATTACGATCAAGGAACCTTAACCCTTAGTGGCATTGATACTGTAGCGAATTATCAACAGGTATTACGCACCGCCACTTATACTAATACTGCCCCAACTCCTGGAAGTCAAAGGAATATCGAATTTGTTGTGGATGATGGCGCTGTTCATTCTAATACCAGTAACCTCGCTGCAACCACGTTAACCCTTAATCTATCTCCGATAACAGTGGATGATTTCACCACCACAGCCCAAGATACTGCTATTTTAGTTGATGTTCTTGCCAATGATAGTGATCCTGAAGGTGGTTCCCTAACTATTACCAGTTTTGAACAAGGGCTCAACGGAACTGTGACTCACAACAATAATATTCTGACCTACACCCCCAATTCAGGGTTTAGTGGCAGTGATAGCTTTACCTATATCGTTTCTGATGGCAATTCTACCATGACTGGCATGGTCAACCTTGAAGTCGGACGCACAGAAAATGCTGGCAATGGGGATAATTTAGTTACAGGTACTCCTGGTAATGACATTTTTCATGGAGGTAATGGTGACGATACATTGTTTGGTTTTGCAGGGCAAGATATCTTGAATGGAGGTAATGGGGATGATGAGTTATTTGGCGGTAATGATGCCGATACCCTTACCGGTAACAATGGAGATGATAAATTATTTGGTGATGCAGGTACCGATATTCTCGAGGGTAATAATGGGGATGATGAGTTATTTGGTGGTTCTGATGCTGATATCCTTACAGGCAACAATGGAGATGATAAATTATTCGGTGATGCAGGTACCGATATTCTCGAGGGTAATAATGGGGATGATGAGTTATTTGGTGGTTCTAATGCCGATACCCTCGAGGGTAATAATGGAGATGATTTGTTAGTTGGGGGTACTGATGCCGATATTTTGACGGGAGATAATGGAAGTGATACTTTTCGCTACTATGACTTGACTGATTCCCTGTTAAGTAGTTTCGATCAGATCACGGATTTAAAAATTGGGACAGATTTCATTGATGGAATTAATACGGTTAGTAAACAGAATGTTGCGCATCTGGGTGAAGTAATCGGTTTGGATGAAACAGCAATTCTGACTGTTTTGACAACCAATGATTTTCTGGCCGATGGAGCAGCAACTTTCACTTTCGGAACACGGACTTTTGTCGCTCTTAATGATAATGTTGATGGTTTTGCAGCTGATACTGATGCTATTATTGAAATTACAGGTTTCAGTAACAAATTAGATAATTTAGCTATTATTTAAAGAATAGTTGAATCGAGAAAAAAACTAAAATTTTACTAAATGTTCCCTCGCCATTCCTGACACTTTTCTAATTTCTAAGGATAAAGTGTTAAGACAAGCAAGCTATAGAATGTAAAAGTTGTGTACCAATATCCGCTAACTTTGGGTTCCTTTTATTTTTTGAAAGCTTTCACTCCAACCGATTACCCGCTATGGGAAAAGCTTTCTAGGAAATAACCCAATTTACAGCGTTTCAACCTACTGGTTTCTCCTTCGTTACCTACTGAAATTATAGGTAGTCATTTTCTCACCGATTTTTCTTGATATAATTGGTAGTGAATCTTTGTCCTCTCAGTGTGTTTTCCCTGTTTGAACTGAATATTAAACCTATCATTACTTATCAAAAAACGGCTCAACTTCCCATTGAAATCTATGTTCAGCCTATTACTCCATTCATCACGAATAATTCCTCTTTATTACTCCCAGATTTGCCTATTGTGCCTAAAACTGCTGTTATTATTTTATTGTATTCTTTCATTCCTTTAGAGACAAGTAACCGTCAAGTTGAACTAGAAAAACAACGATTGAGAGACGAATTTTTTACTTTGAGTAAAAGAATCAAACTAACTTTTCAAAAACAAGGAACATTAGTTGCTATTATTGATCCGCAAGATGGGAAACCGATTAATTCTCCTGCTAGTCAACTTAGTTTTGATATAATTGCTGTGGTTCATCAGTTGCTCAATTTTAGTTTTTATCAATTACATGGTTGTAAAGTTTTAAATCATCCGATTCAACAAACAGCGATTTATCCTAGTCTTTTATTATCTGATGTTGATATTGCAATAACAAAGTCTTGGCTTAATTCTTTTCGATCAAACTGGGTAGGGTGAAATGAAAAAAAAGTTCTAAAACCTTTACAGAGAGTATAGTTAAGCCTCGTCCTGCCCAACAAACGGTCCAATTTGTAGATACATACGATGAACTATATAAGCAATTAAGCTTGTTTTAGGGAATCACCGTTCTTTAGCGGTAGCGGAGGACAGAGAGGATGTCAAAGGATTAGAAACCTATACATTTGAAGCTCCCTTTTAAGCCTCAATGATGGTGCATTTTAGACAGAGGATAAATGTAGAATATGTATTTTTAGATAGTTTAAAATTATGAGTTTTTTCTTTTCCCTGGACTATAAACACAATTTTACTAGTTTTTTGTTAAATTACTAATTGTATTTTCAAAGTAGGTTCTCTTTGTTTTCCACTTTTAACCTTGTTTCCAAGTACCATGAAATCCCATAGGAATAACATTTGGTAATCCTAAACGACATAAAGGACTACTTTCTAATGCCTCACTATCATAAATTCTTAGTTCAGAACTATGGTTATTTCCATCATAAACAACGGTTAATACCCATCCTTGTTCTGAGTTCGGAGTATTAGGAACAAAAATCGGTTCCGAGGGATATCTATTCTTTCCCATGTCTGCTACAGTTATCTTCTTTAATTGTCGATCATAACGGGCGATCGCTCCAAAAATTTCCTGAGATAAATCTGCATTATCTCGGTGAACTGATAGATAAGTATAACGCCATTTTTGTCCTGTTTGATGACTAGGAACAATGGGAAAATCTGAACCTCTATCTAATAACTGTTCTTGACGGATAACTGTAGCTTTCTTCGGCTCGATTTCTACTTCCCAGAGATTTCCTTTTGCTGGAGTTGTTGTCTTTCCCGTCGCTACTTCTTTTAAGTTTTGATTGGTGGAAAAGTCAGCATAACGGACAAATTCAACAAGAATATTACCCTCTTGATTAACACACCCATTACTATAGTGCCATTGAAACCAAGGGTCAGCTTTTGCTTTACTAATAAAGGATAAACTATCTCGAGCAAAAATCAATATTTCTGTCCCTATTTCTGGTTTCCATTCCATTGCCTCACTTAAACTAGATAACCCTAATGCTGCCGGTAATAATTTCACACGAATAGGAGGAACAAAAAATATTATATATGAGCCAGCTAAAATAAAATCATGAACTATCCTTAAACCATCCAAGGGATAATCTGATTTTTTTATCACTTTTCCTGTAGCATCACTTTGATAGAGATGTAGCGTTACTTTTGCCCCTAAACTAATACCAAAATTATAGATATTACCAGTTTGATAATCAATTTTTGGATGCGCCGAAAACGGTTGCTTTTCGGTTAATTTATCAAGATTATCTAATCCTTTGGTTGCTAAATCATCTAAATCTAAGCCGTGAGGATTGCCTCCTTCCCACAAAGCTAATAATTTATCAGGTAGTGCCAACACCGATGTGTTGGCAGCATTTTTAACGTCCTTTCCCCACGTTTTCCAGAAAGGTCCGGGTACAGTCATGCCATAATTAGGGTATAAGAATTCATTAGCTTCAGCTTCTTTTTGATATCCTGCTGTTTGGACATAACGATAGGTTGCCTCTGCACCTGCTTCTCTGAAATGAATGGCTAAAATTGCTCCATCGCCATCAAACCAATGACCAACTTTTTGGGAACCCCTTTCTAGTCTCCCTGGTCCATTTCGATATAACGTCCCTCTCAGTTCATCAGGAATTTCTCCTGATAGGATTGGTAAAGGTTTTAAAGGAAATTCTTCTGCTGGTTTTTCGATAGCTTGTGACCAAGTAGCCATAATTATTGTATCTTAATTTTATTTTTTATCTCTATAACTCTCTAATACTAACAAGTTTTTTATATTGTATCAATACTGATGCTACCATTATCTTTTTCTTTAAGACCATACATTAAATACTACTACTTTTAGAAGTATGAACTCTAATAATTTTTAGGTAATGGTTCCCAATTTTTATTATTAGTTTAATATGATGATAAGATATTTAATTGTTGTTCATTAAGACTAATTTTATTATGTGGCGAGTTAATGTCCGTTGTGACGGTGATTCATGGAAACAGTCTGGGGCTGAGTTTAAAACCATGACAGAAAATTATCAGCTTGAATTGATAGGGTCTCAGAAAATGCCTAATGGGATAAGAATCATGGCTTATAAAATGGATGACATTAGTGAGGTTGAAACTTTTATAGAAAATTGTACAATTTTTCCTGGATTTACGGCTGAATTTGAATCTTTGTAAAGTATTTAGGAATTATTAAAGAGATTACTCTTCATGACTTTACCTAGATATCCAGTAGGATAATTACAAAAAGTGGCGTAGTTCAAACGAAGGTAACACTTGTCCAAAAATATCAACTCTACGAACTAGAACATTTGTTGTAAACAGCAATCAATTATAATTGGAGAAAATCGTGTAAATGTGTGGGTCAATTGAGTGAATTCATCGTTTTGTGTAGTTTCTGGGCTTTCTTCCTCTTATCTTCAACAATTAGCGGTTAAAGTTATCTCGAAAAACCCTTACAACCCCAAAAGTCCCCATCCACTTTTTCCTCAATCGGATTAATTATTTGACTTAAATCGATTTTAGCTTAACTAGATTCCACCAAGAAAACATCCCCAAACTCAAAAAAGTAATTCCCATAATCGTTAATGATAGATTTAAAGAGTGTTGGTCAGCTAACCACCCAGATGTTGTTCCAATAACAGCAAATCCCAAACGAAAAACAAAACTTTTGACTGAAAAAATGGTCGCTCGTGTGATAGAAGGAACAATTTGGTTAAGAGCTTCATTTAGTAAGGGTGTGACCCAACCTCTCACACAATAAATAATGGCGACAAAGAAAATAGCCCAAACTTGATCTATCATACCTAAAAAGATATATGAAACTGATAATAATATAATCAAAAATAGTAAGGTATTTTTTAATCCAAGTTTTTTTGAAAGATGATTGGTTGTTAGAGAAGCACCACTCATAAGTCCATGAAAAACTACCCATATAATTCCAAAGAAAGTCGTTGGTACGTTATAGTTAGATAAATAAGCTTGAGATAACCAAACTATCAGAAAAGTAGCGACTGAAAACGTCGCACTTAGGAGAATCAGCCATCTAATTAAGTGGTTTATAATTAAGGCATTTTTGACAACTGATATTAACTTTAGTTTGATTTGATAATTTTCTTGAACTTCATGTTGAGGTTCAATCAATTTTGTAGCTAAAAAAGAATAAAATAAGATACAAATTGTTTGTAGATAAAAAGGATAAACTAAGTTATATTGAGCCACTATAGCTCCAATTAAGCCACACACGGCTTCACTTATTCCCGAAATAGCTACTAATTTACTTTCAAATTTACGGTATTCGTGAGCGCGGTTTAAATGTAAAAAGGTATCATAAGTTAAAGCTGTATCGGCACCGGAAATTAAACTGCCAGCTACTCCTGTTAAAATTTCAGCTAAAATAAGCCAGAAAAAAGTCTGTTGAGTAGAAGCTTCTCAAAAAGTCTGGGGGGACTCGCCGAAAGTTAGGGGACAAAGA
>NZ_JARVCN010000202.1:0-6030 GCF_038442745.1 Crocosphaera sp. Alani8 | reverse complement strand
TTGAGATGCGCTGAAGACGATTCTAAAGCGGTCACAGGGTGGGGAGAGGGGGAGAGGGGGAGACACGGGAGACACGGGAGACACGGGAGATTTTCTGTCAACATTCCCCCTTGTCCCCTTGTCCTCCTTGTCCTCCTTGTCCTCCTTGTCTCCTTGTCTCCTTGTCTCCTTGTTTCCTTTGGGCTTTTGGTGGGATGCCGAAGTATAGATTAATTGCCCATACTGCTTAACAAAGGGATGGTTGAGGGCATCGTTGAGGGTTAAGCCATTATCGATATCAAGGCCAATAAGTTGAGCTTGTTGATAATTGCCTTTTGACCTCATGCTGTGGTCGTAGGTGGCGCAAGACCAGGCATGACCACGCTTTACGGCTTCGGCTAACTCGTTGATGGTTAATTCTTTGGTTTTGAAGCAGTCGCGGTAATGTTTGGGGTTGCCAACGGTTTTGTCACGGTGGTGACGGTTGACGGATAATTGAAAGGTTTGGTTTTGTTGTTTCCCTGTATTTTGTTCCATTGAGGGCTTCGCTTTGGTAAGGTTAGCGAGCTACTCATACAGGGAGGATGCTGTCTTATTTAAGTTTTACGGTAGAAGAGATGACAAAAAGATGGGGTACGGACAAATATTCTTGTCCCACAATAAGTTATCCAAGGATTTACGATAGCCAACTAAAATGCCCAAACTTCCTATTAGAAAAGGTTCCACCTACAATACACAATTGCTAATCAGCAATTTTTTTACTAACTACCTGTACGGACAAAACAAAATTAGGTAGTATAAAGACAGCAACCCCCCTACAACCTTGTGATCCACCCCAACAGTTTTCTGGTCGCCAAACAAGAAATTGACTGTAAGGTGGCTTTGGGTTGCGCCAAGCTTTTAAAACTTATTCAAACTATTCTTTGGCTTTTACACCGTTTCAAATTTGTCAAAGCTCAAAAGCTTGAGTAGTAGTTGCTCTGTATATGAGATGTCTATACAAGTATGCACAGATATTCTCTAACCTCAAGGATACCTAATGAGGTGGTAAAAATCCACCTAGAATAACTGATAGTTGCGTTATCTAGTCATCTAGGTAGCCTCAAAACCTTGTATAATCGGGGCTATAGGAATTTAGGGTAAGATAATTGTCATTATCTTACTCTTTTTGATTTTATGAATCAGCTAAAATTTTGTCTAAGCGATCATGAGCTTCTTTATTTTAGAGGCTCCACTGCCATTTTCGGCGTTTAATTTTCTTTAGTAGCTATGACAATACTTAACAGCTATGACAACCATTTACTTTTATGCTCCCAAAGAACTTTTAAAAAAGCTAAAGTTACAAGAATTAGAAAATAATTTTCAATGGGAGCAAATTGCAGAAGCTAGAAGATTCGCGTCTGGCAATTTTACGTCTTGGATTTTAACGACGTATCTTCAAGTTAAGAAAAGTGAACTTTCTTGTCAATTCATAGACTATATACCTGAAAAAGGAATATTGATAGCTGATAGAGACACTCTTGGTAATAAATATCCTTATTTGGGTAAAACAATGTTAATTTGTCCAAAAGGAGATCGAGAATTTCATCCATCAGCACATTTACATGTTGTTCATAATCCTCTTCAATTTAAAGATCAGCAAAACAAACTTTGGAATCCTTATTATATTCCTCATTGGCCACAACCTGGTTTAAAACCAAGAGAGGAGAGAAGAGGTTCAACAGTTAAAAGTGTGGCTTTTATAGGTAGTCGCAGTAACCTTACAAAAGAGTTTAAATCAGACCAATGGCTCTCTGCATTAAAGGAATTAGATTGTGAGTGGATTCCGATCTTCTCACAATCTAATTGGTCTTACTATAGTAAGATTGATGTGATTGTAGCTGTTCGTAGTTTTGATGGCAGAATTTATCCCAATAAGCCTGCAAGCAAGTTGGTTAATGCTTGGAAAGCTGGAGTGCCAGCTATTTTAACCCCAGAATCTGCATTTATTGATTTAAGAAAATCAGAACTCGATTTTTTAATAGTCAATTCTATTGAAGAAGCAATTAACGCAGTCGCCAAACTAAAAAATAGTCCAGAACTGTATACCTCAATAATAAACAATGGTTTAAAGCGTGCTCAAGAGTTTAGTATTGAAAACATAACTAAAAGCTGGCTGGACTTTTTTAAGTCTCATGTTTTTCCTGAGTATGCTAATTGGATTAAAGCCTCTGAGGCATCTAGAATTCTCTTTTTTATAAAAAGATACTCCAAATTGAAGATAAACAGAATGAAAAAAAGGGTGTTTAGAGTGCCTGATATATAATAAAGAGTTACACTATGTGGTCATTTCAAAAAGGAGCGGAAAAGCAATGCCTTATCTAAACGCTGAAACCGTTGCTCAACAGGCCAGGGCTAATTTTTTTTCTAAGATAAACTAAATTGTGAGTTTAAGTTAGTTAATGAGCACTTGAATACTCACCTCACAAATGTTCTAGAGTTGAGAGACTGTAAGACTTTTCCCAGATTCCCAGAAGAGGGTTAGTCAGAAGGAAGTCAGTAATAAAGTACCAACAAACTATCGTTAAACTTATGAGTAAAATTAGGTTTTCTTTACTTTTACAAAAATATGCTTTATCATTACATCGATAAATAATTAGATTAATTCAGAGTAAATGAAGAATGATAGTTTTTCTACTAGCCAAGGTAAAACATTATATCTTTCAACGTAAGATTTTCGTGAATCGATTAATTGATTCCTACCAATGGTATCTAAGAGATAGAACCCTAGATCCTCCGCAAGAATTGATGGAGTCTTTGAAGAACTTAAACGCTAATTCTATTTCTCATAGTTCAACAACTCTCTTAAGGCATTTAGTTAGGACTTATCAATTGTTAAAAAAATGGAAAGTTCCAGAATATGTTTGTGTTTCGGGTTTATATCATAGTATTTATGGAACTCAAACTTTTCAAAAATTTCTTATTGATCCTCAACAAAGAGAAACCCTCCTAGAATTAGTTTCGTATCGTTCCGAAAAGCTTGTTTACTACTTTTACATACATGATAAAAAAGATTTTTTAAAAAATTTGACTAAAACTAAATCCTTGGCTTTAAAAAATAGGTTCGATAATTCAATAATTTATATTTCAGCAGACGAATTCTTAGATTTATTAAGGATTCGATTAGCAGATTATATAGAACAAATGGAACGGACGAAATCTAGTGCTAACTTTTTAAAAGGGAGGTTAGATGAATCCAAGTCTTTCATCGATGGCAAAGAATATTCTGCTATTTTAAACAACTTACCTGTATCTTATTTAAAGAAAACCTAGCAACATTATGTGGAAAAATTTTGAGGCTTATCCTTTAACTCAAGAAAATTTATACAATCTGATTAATAATGACATTCCATTAATTCGTCTTCCTGAATTTGGAACAACTGAAGAAACCGAAGAACTTGCCGAACGTTTTCTGCTATTTGCTTCTCGCTCTAAGTCTGTAAAGACTGTAACTCGACTTGGAATTAGCCAATATGAACAGGGTATAGTAGGCGGAAAAGAAAACTATTTTAGCTTAGTTGAAGAGGCTTGGTCTAACTTGATAAAAGTTTGTGAAACTACCTTCAATCCAGTCACAAGGATTATGGATATTTTAAGACAATATTTTACTGATGTTGATATTCTCACTGAAGAAGGATATGGTCGTTACTTTGCTGGAGTAGCTAAATTGAGAACAGGAGAAACTCCACTCCATAGTGACTTCCCTCTTTTTGGTGTAAGAGATTGGGCAGTCACCAAAATGGTTGCTCAGCTTTCGTGGAATTTTTATCTGCGTTTACCAGATAGAGGTGGTGAACTAAAAATATGGGATAAACTATGGCAAGACGAAGATGATCAGTTTTTAGTACAAGGAACTTACTACCATAATGAACAGGTAGTATCTAATATTCCCTTTATTAAAGTCAAGCCAGTTTTAGGTGAGTTAATAATTTTCAACTCGAGAAATTATCATACTGTTTTACCTTGTCAGAATCGAATTGCCGTAGGTTCATGGCTTTCCTTAATGCCCGATGAAAGTTTAAGATTGTGGTCTTAACTTATGGAAATTAAAGTCTTATCTCCAGAAATTGATAGCTCCTATTTAGACCTTATTGGTAAATTAAGAGTTAGCGTATGGTCATATCAACTTGGAAGAGCCGTTTTCTCAGGAGAAAAATGGTGTGATGAACATGATCAACACGCTTTTCATTGGGTTGTTATGAATGATGAAAATGAATTGATTGCGTCGGCTCGTTTATCTATACACAACAACATCGCTGATCTCCCTGATTTTAACGAAATTCAAGGATTAATAACGGAACTTCCTAAACCCATAGCAATGATGAGTAGATTGGTTGTTAGTCCTACTTATCAAAGGTTAGGAATTTCTCAAAAAATCGATCTAGCCAGACTTCAAAAGGCAAAACAAATGGGCATCCAATCGCTCGTTTTACAAGTTCCTCATTACAGAAGAAAAAGCATAGAAAAATTAGGCTTTAAATGTTTAGGAAAAGCTATAGATAAAACTTTTAAGCATTCAGATAATATTGATTTTTTTCTATATACAAAAGTCATGAATGATGAATAGTAACTATCCACTATGATAGGTATGAAAAACTATTTATGGCTGTTGAGTAAATTTTGTCAACCAGGTTCTAATTTTTAGACGAATCTTTAGTTGATAAGGATAAGGGAAAAGTTTAAGCAAAGATAAGGGTAAAATTTTAGCTATTTTTAAAGGATAAGATTCTCGACGTTTATGAGACTTATTTGAAAGAGAAATCCGAATCGATGAACCATTTTTTCCATCAATTGCTCTAAAGGCAAACGCAAAATTTTCTGCAAATTCTTCGTGTGTTTTGGTTCGTTTTTGTTGAAGTTTGCTGGTCATATCTCTTATACTTAAACTCATTGGATTAGTATTAATTTCCCAGACTTGAGGAACCCCATTAAGTAAACTATAATCAATTCGACCATATTCAATTCTTGCCAATCGAAAAATCTCTTTGAGAAAAGACTCATGAGGATTCGTTTTAATATATTGTTGTTCTTCTAAGAGTGTTTTTTCTTCCACTAAATCGGGATGTTTAATCATCCAGTTATAGCTAAAAAATAGATGTCGAGGAATAATTTTGTCACCGACAATAAAGGCAGAGTATTTTCTGACAACACCTATTTGATCTGCTGTAGAGCAAAATTCAGTAACAATTTTATTTTCTAGACTCTTTCCTTTTTCTGAAAGTAGGTTTATAGCTTGGGCTAATTCAGCAGGGGTGTTGAGGAGCGAAGTACGATTTCCTCCATGATCGTTTTCACCTCGTATAAAAACGGGAAATCTCTCTGGTTGACGACAGTCTGTTAATTCTGTTAGACGATAGACATTGAATTGATTGAAACCCTTATCATATAGATTCCGCAAGAGTTCGTAGCGTCGTTTTGAACGGGTGGGATGATTTAGCAGACGAATTTCTTCCCCTGAATTAGCGAGTTGGTTCCAAATCTTGGAGCTTATTTCCGCTTCATCAGGAGAGAGACGCTCAATATCTGAGAAAATATATGTTCCAGTTGGTAACTTTTTCATCTGCCACAGTTGTTCGTAAAATAAAGGTCTAATATAAGAGGTAGTAGTTTGGAGCCCCCAAGACTCCAAATAATTTACTATGGTGTAAGCTGATGATCTACGAACTAAGTAAAAAATCATTGAATTAATATGCTTATTTTTTTTGTAAGAAAAGAATAGCGCAATCGAGTTTGATTCCTTTAAAAGTAGTTTAACTGGTTCTATAAATTTTGTATCTACATGGTAAGTTTTAATAATTTTAATATTTCTTAGCTGGATGACCGATTTTGCATGTATTCCTTCCATACCCCTTGAACACAATCCTGAGATCGTAGATTAAAGTTTAACGCGAAAAACCCCGACCCCGACGGTGTTGCTTTTCTCGCTGTTCACGTTCCTGTTGTAATTGAGCGATGCGCTGGGTATCGTTGGCAACGTTGGCGGCCAATCCCTTGTAAGGTTTCGGCTTTTTG
>NZ_JARVCN010000201.1:0-6044 GCF_038442745.1 Crocosphaera sp. Alani8 | reverse complement strand
TATTCTCAAACACTTTGGCTCAAACTATACAATTAATTTTGCTTAGGTACTTACTCTTAATCCATCCTATTTCCTCCACCAAAGTTTGCACCTGCGCTACCAACTCACTCACCAACGTCATTAGTGCAGCTTTTTTCCGTTGCCTATTCTTAGGTGCTGCTACACTAACCTCTTTGTCCAGGCAATGAGCTTCCTCTCCAATCGCTGGATTTCGTTGCGACGGGCGATCGCTTCAACTTATTGAAGCGATCGCCGTTTAATCTGTGTTAAGGAGTGATGGCTAACCAACTAGAGAGTAACTTCAACGAAGTGGTCATTGGTTAACTGTGTGGATTGAATCCCTTTGAGAATAGCTAACTCTTGATTATCAAAGATCACAGAAGTATCATTATCAATGTCAGTTAAAGTCAAAGCACCAAAGCTTAAACTATCTGCTAATCCAATCTTATCAACTCCTAACTCAAAATCAGTGAGAGTGTCAGTACCTTGATTGGTTTCTAGCACAAAGACATCACTACCACCCCTACCAGTACGAGTATCATTTTGGGCCAGTCCTAAAATATAATCATTGCTATCTGTGCCAACAATAACCCGATTACCAGTGAGGGGATCATAAGCAGTACCTTGTAAACCATTATCTCCTTCAATTGCCAAATAATTAACCACTTCGGTTGTATGGTTGGTTTCATCATCAAACGTGGTATCTTCTTGTAGGGTTACTTGAACCCCATGAGTGGTTAGATTTTGGAAACGAAGGGCAGATGGATCTGGCCCGTCATAAGTGGCGATAGAAGCCAAGAAATGAGGAATATTGCTAAATTCCTCACCAAAAGTAAGACTAGAAAACTCATGGGTGACACTATCACTGGTACTACCAGCTTGGTATGTCACTTCATTACTGGTTCCGGAACCAGAAGCGATCGCTAAATAACCGATGGTTTCATCAGAATGTCCTTCACCATTTCTGGCTTTGATTTCGTCTTCTTCCATGACCACTTCAAACCCTTTAGATGTGGCATTTTGTTGACGAGTTCGGACTAAATCACTTTCATTATCGGTTTGCACTTGACTAAAGATCACAGGAGTCTCTGCAAAGTCGATGTCGAATTCTACAGTTTGCCAAGGGGTTAAAGTTCTATCTGAAGTGTTGGTTGTAGCATCTGTATTGAAGATTCCCACTTCTAGCAACGTACCATCTGACAGTTGATAGTTTCCAGCTTCAAAAACAAAATAACTCAAGCTTTCTGAGGTATGAGTCCCATCTTCGTTACTAGGTTCTTGTAGGTAAATATCAAAGCTATTATCGGTGACATTGGTAATGCGAGGAGAAGCTAGTTGTTTACCATTGAAAGAGACAGATGAAGCAAAAATGACAGGATTTTTGTAGGCGTGATCGAGGATGATGGTTTGAACTCTATGATTAAGGGTAATGGTATCAGCTTCAGCTAGGGTATGATTAGTCTCTGTAAGGGAATTAAAAATATTAAGAGTCAATACATCAGAAACAGAGTTTCCTCTGTCATCGTTGGCAATTATCATTAAACTGAGATTGCCAACATCGTCAATAGTGGGAGTTCCAGTCACTTGAGTGCCATCAAAGGTCAACCAACTAGGTAAAGAATCACCATTAGTTAAGGTAACACTATAGGTTAAGGCATCTTTTAGCTGCATATCTTTAAAAGCAGTGTTAAGGGAAAGGTTAAAAAATTCATTAGACAGAAGAATTTGATCAGTGAAATCAAAAGATGAAGAGTCAATAATTGATTTTGACTGCATTTCATAAGCACCAATGTCTACCGTCCCATTAACAATACGCTCAAATGCTGAGCCTCTTTGGTCAAACAATAATCCGACGGCTTGGGCTTGGCTATTATCTCCGCCATCAATGGTAATACTGCCATCAAGTAAAGCATGAGTTTTGGTAAATCCGCCGTTATTTTGAAGAGGACCCAAACCTGGATCTCCTGATAAAGATGAAAGACAACTGCCGTCTTCAATTAAGTTGTTGAACTTAAGATTAATCTTTCTATTGTTCAAGACGCAATCGAGTCCGTTACTATTGGCAATAATGGTGTTAGAGAGTTTTGTTTTCCCGCCACTAAATAAGCCCCCACCACTTCCATCAGCAGAGTTGTGAGATAAGGTAGAGTTGGTAAGTGTTGCTGTCCCATTACTACTAAAAATACCTCCACCATCAGCACCAATCCCTGTAGTGCTGTTATAGGAGATAGTCGAGTTAGCAACAGTTAAATTGCCATTACGGCTATAAATTCCACCGCCATCTGTTCTATTTAAGCCAACTGCAATATTACCTGAGATTGTTGAATTAGTAACTGTCAAATTACCATGACGACTAAAAATTCCGCCTCCATCACCTGAGCCAAAATCATCGGTCATATAAGTCGAATTATTGGCAATAGTTGAATTTTCGATGATTGTATCACCGTAGCGATTGTAAATACCACCACCGCTACCTAAGAGTGTCCCTTCCACAGTGTTGCCAGAAATAGTTGAATTAGCTACTTTCACGTCACTTTTCCAACTATAAACCCCACCACCATCAGTTAAACCACCAGTGACTTGATTACCAGAAATAGTGCTATCAATAATCTCAAGTTGACCATTGCGAATAGACACGCCGCCACCATCAGGATCGTCACCATAATTATGAGATGAATTAGCGAATTGTCCGTCAGTTAATTGTCCTATGACTTCATTGTTAGTAATCTGAGTATTAATGATAGTCAAATTACTATAGAGACTGTTAATTCCACCACCATCAATCAAAATTGTGTCGTATTGGCCTTGAATACCAGTTGAGGTATTACCAGAGATCATACTGTCTTGAATCGTCAGATTTTCTAAACTTAAAATTCCACCACCGCCACCAACAGAATTACCTCCAGTAATGGTTAAGCCTCTAATGAACACATCTAACTGATTCTCTTTATCCCCATCATCAATTTTGAATACTCGGAAACCATTTCTCTGAGCATCAACTTTTAACGAATTGACTCCGAGTCCATTAATTGTTACAGCATCAGTGATTAATAATTCTTTACTTGTTAGTTCAATAGTTCCGCTAACGTCAAAGTTAATGGTATCGGCACCAGGATTGCTGTTTGCCATATTAATGGCATGACGCAGACTACCAGGACCCCTATCCGTGAGATTGATTACATTAAAAAAAGCCATTGGTATAAACTCCAAGAATTCAAACATTACTCATATTTTGCTTTTCCTTAGTTAATAATAGGTTATAAATAAAAAGCAGAATCCGCATCGTTTTTCATTTTATTTTGTTATTTGTAAATCAATGTAATTCATAGCTTATGAAATTAGATACAGCATTCTATAAATTACCTGTTAGCTTTGATGCTGAAAAACTAGCAGAAGAAATCGCTCAATTTAATCAATCTGATTGGCGACCTCACCCACAAGGAGTTGATGGTAATTTTTTCCTTCCTTTAATTGCAGTGGGAGGAAACCCTAATAATGACAGTCTGAAGGGAGCTATGTTTCCCACTCCTTTTTTCAAAAAATGTCCTTATTTACAACAAATTTTAGCCATTTTTAAAACCCTATTCGGTAGAACTCGCCTAACAAAAATTAAAGGTGATGCTGAACCGGGCAAACAAGTTAAGACAAATTATTATTGGTTGCAACGAGTTCAGATTCATTTTCCTATTATTACTTCTAAAGAAGTCAACTTTATTTGTGGTGATAATTCAGTGAATATGAAGGCTGGAGAAGTTTGGATTTTTGATACATGGAGACAACATCATGTTATCAATCCTACACAAAAAGACCGTATTCACTTAGTAGCTGATACTGTGGGGTCTCCTTTTCTTTGGGACTTAGTTTCTCTAGCAGAGCAACCTTTTAATTTAGAACAGCAAGGTACAAATGAAATATTAGAGATTGTTTACAACCCACAGTTTGCAGAGAAGGTAGCCACCGAAAAAATAAATTTTTCTATTGTTATGTCTCCCTGGGAACAAAAATGTTTAATTTCTACTTTATTTGAAGACCTGGCTCAAGTTAATGATTATTCTTATGAGTTAGTTCAACAATTAGAAAGAATATTGGTGAGATTTTGTCGCCATTGGCAGTCTTTGTGGTCAGAGTATGGTACGCAAAAAGCTGGATGGGCAAGTTACAGCCAAGTTTTACAGCATTTAGACAAAGAGATTGCTCCTTTAAAAAAGCAATTAATTCTGTCTAACCAAATTGATACAGTAGAATATCTACAAAAGGCCATTATTGAAGCTTCCTTAAATCCGAAACTTGCTACCATCTCTTCTCGCAGAGAAACCCCTACCTTCAGTAATCTTATTTCCACCATTCCTCCAAACCTCACCATCCCCTCAAATTTCATCACCTCTTCAACTTCGATAACATCGCCATTAGAAAGCCCCTTTTTTAAGGTTTCACCCGACGAGAATTGTTCTAATGTTGTTAATTCTCCACTGCGTAGCGTTCATACTGCAAACTTTGCCCAAATTCTGAGTAAATTAGGGATTTCTTTGATTGTTTCCACCTACCAAGCAGGAAAGTTGATTTTAATTCGGGCCGACGGTGACGTGATTAATACCCATTTCCGTCTCTATCAGAAACCTATGGGTATTGCCGCGAGTCCAGAACAAATAGCGGTGGGGACGGAGAGTCAAATTTTGCAATTTCAGAATATTCCTGCACTTAGCCAAAAACTGAATCCCCCCAATAAACATGATGCTTGTTATCTTCCACGCAAGATCTATATAACTGGAGATATTGATATTCACGAAATGAACTGGGGTGATGAGGGACTTTGGTTTATTAATACTCGTTTTTGCTGTTTGTGTACTTTGGATCAACAGAGTAGTTTTGTTCCACGTTGGCAACCCAATTTTATTAGTGCTTTAGTACCAGAAGATCGTTGTCACCTCAATGGTTTGGGAATGGTTGAGGGTCACCCAAAATACGTCACAGCATTAGGAACAACAGATACGCCAGGAGGTTGGCGAAAGAACAAGGCTCAGGGGGGGGTTTTGCTCGATATTGAGACGGGAGAAATCATTGTTCCCCATTTATCTATGCCTCATTCTCCCCGTTGGTATCGAGATCGCCTGTGGGTTTTAGAATCGGGTCAAGGAAGCTTAGGAGCGGTTGATGTCCAATCTGGACAGTTAGAAACCCTTGTCCAATTTCCAGGATTTACACGAGGTTTGGATTTTTGGGGACCTTTAGCATTTATTGGTTTGTCACAAGTACGAGAGACGGCAGTGTTTAGTAGCATTCCTTTAACAAAAAGATTAGATGAGCGACTTTGTGGGATTTGGGTTGTTAATATTGAAACCGCTCAAACTGTTGCTTTTTTGAAGTTTGAAGCTGCGGTACAAGAGATATTTTCTGT
Organism: Crocosphaera sp. Alani8; assembly: GCF_038442745.1. Classification (NCBI taxonomy): domain Bacteria; kingdom Bacillati; phylum Cyanobacteriota; class Cyanophyceae; order Chroococcales; family Aphanothecaceae; genus Crocosphaera; species Crocosphaera sp. Alani8. Next base: position 649 of record NZ_JARVCN010000201.1, on the reverse strand, counting down.
ACAAATCCTTCCAGGAATTCGTTTTCCTGAAATTCTCGATATTGGTGATGACTTAATCAATAGTTCTTATACTTTGCCAGATGGAACTCGGTCTAACGGATCCTGATTTTCTGTAACTTATAAGAAAAATAGCTGTTATTGCGGACTTCTCTAACTATTTAAGGTCGAATGTCACATCATAAACGTTTCGATAAGGATCGTCAAACAACGAGTGTACACTCGTTTACAGGGGAGTGAAGGGTGAGGAAATGAAGCCAAATGTAGTATATTCGTCACTCGCTATTTGTAGTATGAAGAGCTAACCTATCCAATCACCCCCTAATCCGAAAGAATAATCGTCCTTGGTTTTGGGCTAGTGTAGAAGGAAGGACATAGGGTTTGATAATAGATCTAAAAAGGGCTGAAAAAGGCTTTACTCAAGGATGACAAGAGAAGTCACCCTGGAGTAACGTATCCTGTGCCAAATCGGGGAATCTAGCTCTAGAGAAGGATTATAGAGGGATGTGCAGGACCTTCGCTGGGGGAGCATAATTCACGACTTCCTCTTGGGACTTCAGTGATAGAAAGATAACGGTGTTTATCAAGGGTTTAATTTTGGTAGTGTATCATAAGTAGTGAAAGTCGAATTTTTGCCGAAGTTTCTATTAAA
>NZ_JARVCN010000200.1:0-6096 GCF_038442745.1 Crocosphaera sp. Alani8 | reverse complement strand
TGTTTGGCCTAAGTTTTCGCAGCGAGTGACCCCTGGCTTTTTGAGAAGATACAAACTGAAAGGGTTTGATAATGTAGTCTACCCCCCCTGCTTCAAACGCTTTGACCTTGTCTTCTGGTTGTTGCAACGCACTGAGAAAGATTATGGGAATGTCACTGGTTTGAGGGAACTGTTTGAGTTGTTGACAAACTTCATAACCATCGAGATCGGGCATTTTGATGTCTAGGAGAATGATGTCAGGGGGCATAGTCCTTGCCTCCCTTATTGCCATATCTCCACTGCTAGCGGTTCGTACTTCGTACCCAGCTTTTCTCAAAATAGTTGACAATATACGAAGATTTGTGGGCTTATCATCGACGATTAGTATATTATCAGGACACCGAGGAGTGTGGACATTAATCATGAATGAAGGTAGTTTTGTTATTCAATTTTCGCAGTCATTGTAGTGAAGCTTAAAGCTATTAACTATTTGTTAGCCTAATCACTTATTATAATCTACTATCTGATTAAGGTAATACTTTTGACTTTTTATTTCTGACTTTTAACTTCTGAAAGCCACTTTGTGAGCAAATTCGGTTATTCTAATGCAAAAATATGGTCTGTACTTCCTTTTGCCTTTCTGAGAGAGTTTAAATTTTCAGCTTGTCTTCTGCAAGACAAGATAGGAGATAGTTGGAAGTTAGGGAACTGTTATAACTATGACAGACTTATAATAATTGATCAAGGTTATCGAGGATAATACTCCACATTTTTCCATTGCGATAATTTTAAACTTTTATAGCCACCCACTGTTAGCTATAAATTAATTAGCTGTTAACAAGTTATTAACAAAATAAAAAATCAAGAAAAAGATTAAGTTTATTAAAAATTTTCAATGGTCTACAAAACCGAAAATTATAATAAAAAGCAATAATTATAATTTCCTAAACTTCAGGAGCAGCGGAGTAAATAATGATTAACAAAAACCCCATTAAAGTTGAAGATGATCGCACAGGTTTAGAAATCCCAACTTTGCGACGAGCGATCCTAGATAACTTATTCTATATTCAGGGAAAATTTCCTGAAATTGCCACTAAAAATGACTTTTATTTAGCTTTAGCTTATACCATCAGAGATCGCCTCCTACAACGATGGTTGAATACCATACAAACTACACTAAAAAAAGATGTCAAGAAGGTTTGTTATTTATCAGCAGAATTTTTAGTTGGACCTCACTTAGAAAACAATTTAATCAACTTAGATATTGCTGAAAAAGTCAAACAAGCTGTAACAGAATCCGGTTTGAATATCAAAGAATTAATCGAAACAGAAGAAGAACCAGGACTAGGTAATGGGGGTTTAGGGCGTTTAGCTGCTTGTTATATGGACTCTTTATCCACCCTAGAAGTACCAGCTATTGGTTATGGAATTCGCTACGAATTCGGTATTTTTGATCAGGAAATAAAAGACGGTTGGCAAGTAGAAATAACCGACAAATGGTTACAGTATGGAAACCCTTGGGAAATTTGTCGCCCTGAAGCTTCTGTTACAGTTAATTTTGGTGGACATACTGAACCTTATACCGACGGACATAACGAGTTTCATGTCCGTTGGGTTCCCGAATATGTAGTTAAAGGAATACCTTATGATACTCCTATTACTGGTTACAAAGTTAACACAGTAAACACCATGAGATTATGGCGATCAGAAGCTTGTGAATCTTTTGATTTTCAACGCTTCAATGTGGGAGATTATTACGGTGCAGTGGACGATAAAGTAAGTTCAGAAAATCTAACAAAAGTTCTTTATCCTAACGATGAACAAATAGAAGGTAAAGAATTAAGATTAAAACAACAATACTTTTTCGTATCTTGTTCCCTTCAAGATATGATTCGTATTCATTTATTAAATAACCCCAATTTAGACAATTTTTATGAACAATGGGCAGTGCAATTGAACGATACTCATCCGGCGGTTGCTGTAGCTGAATTGATGCGTTTATTAGTTGATATTTACGAATACGAATGGGGAAAAGCTTGGAAGATTGTTGAAAAAACATTTGGCTATACCAACCATACTTTATTACCAGAAGCTTTAGAGAAATGGCCTATAGAAATTTTTGGTCATTTATTACCCCGTGTTCTTGAAATTATCTATGAAATTAATAGTCGTTTCTTGGAGCAAGTTCGCATTAAATTTCCTAACGACGATAGTAAAATTTCTGCTCTTTCTATTATCGATGAAAGTGGGGAAAGATACGTCAGAATGGCTCATTTAGCTTGTATAGGTTCCCATCATATTAATGGGGTGGCTGAGTTACATTCTCAATTAGTAAAAGATACTATTCTGCACGACTTTTATCTTCTTTGGCCTGAAAAATTTACTAATGTGACAAATGGTGTTACTCCTCGTCGTTGGGTGGTTCAAAGTAACCCCCGTTTGAGGGAATTAATTACTTCAAAAATCGGTGATGGTTGGATAAAAAATTTACAAGAATTAAAGCAATTAGAAAGTTATGCAGAAGATAAATCTTTTCGTCAGAAATGGAGAGAAGCAAAACACGCAGTTAAACAAGATTTAGCTAATTACATTCAACAAAAGGTGGGAATTAATGTTAACCCCGACTCTTTATTTGATGTGCAGGTTAAACGTATTCACGAATACAAACGGCAACATCTAAACGTCTTACACATTATTACTCTGTATAAGCGTCTCAAGAGCTATTCTAACCTAGATGTTCCTCCCCGGACCTTCATTTTTGGTGGTAAGGCAGCCCCAGGTTATTTTATGGCCAAACGTATCATTAAATTAATCACAGCAGTGGCAGATGTGGTTAATAATGATCGGGATATAGGCGGTCGTTTAAAGGTAATTTTCTTACCAGACTATAACGTTACTTTTGGTCAAAGAGTCTATCCAGCAGCGGATTTATCGGAACAGATTTCTACAGCAGGAAAAGAAGCATCTGGTACTGGAAATATGAAATTTTCTCTCAATGGTGCTTTAACTATCGGTACTTTAGACGGGGCAAACGTAGAAATTCGTCAGGAGGTTGGAGCCGAAAATTTCTTCCTATTTGGATTAACAACACCAGAGGTTTTAAACCTAAAAGCACAGGGTTATGTTCCCCGTCGTTATTATGCTTCTATTCCTGAATTAAGAGGTGTATTAGACTTAATTAGTTCTGGTTTCTTTTCTAATGGTGATTCCGAACTATTTATGTCTGTTGTTGATAATTTACTCTACGATGATCCCTATCTTTTATTGGCAGATTATAAATCATACATCGAATGTCAAGAACAAGTTTCTCAGGCTTACAAAGACCAGGAAAATTGGAGTAAAATGTCTATCTTAAATGTAGCAAGAATGGGTAAATTTTCTAGTGATCGCTCTATCCAAGACTACTGTAATAATATTTGGAATGTTCAACCTGTTCCCATCGAACTCAAAGATTATGTTCAAAAAGATGCACAACTAAGTGTTAACTGAGTATGAGCTACATTAATATAAAAGGGAAGTCAATTCTTCCCTTTTTTGAAATAGTATTTCTTTGCTAATAATTCCCAGTCTTGTGAATATATTGTCTATGAAAAACCAGGAAAATTACCCCACCGAAAAACAAAAAATGCTCAATGGAGAGTATTATTATGCTTTTGAAAAAATCTTATTAGAGGAAAGAAAAAGAGCCAAACAACTATGTCAACAATTGAATGATATACCGGATAGTGATCCCCAAGAAAGAAGTAACATAATTAAACAGTTATTCAACACAAATAAAGAGGTATGGATAGAATCCCCTTTTCGATGTGACTACGGCTATAATATTACCGTTGGAGATAACTTTTATGCTAACTTTGGCTGTGTTATTCTCGACTGTAATTTAGTGACAATTGGTAATAATGTCAAATTAGGTCCTTGTGTACAAATTTATACAGCAACCCATCCTATCAACCCACAAGAAAGAATTTCTGGGAAAGAAATGGCCTATCCTATTACTATTGGGGATAATGTTTGGATCGGTGGTAATTCGATTATTCTTCCTAAAGTAAACATTGGCAATAATAGTGTCATTGGTGCAGGAAGTATTGTGACTAAAAACATTCCCGATAATGTTGTTGCAGTGGGTAACCCCTGTCGTGTTATTAAACAAATTCCTCAAACATTATAGATTATCAATTTTCATTTTAGAATAGTGAAAAAATTAGTTAAATATTAATACTTTTCTAGAATAAAATCTGGTAAATTATACACCCTAGAGAACTAAATGATCATGTTTGACAAAATTTTTGTACCTAACCCTTCCGCTGAACAACCCACACCCATTCGTCCCCGTAAAGGAGTTCTTATTGGTGTTGGACAAGTAGGAATGGCTTGCGCTTATTCCCTCTTAATTCAAAACTGTTTTGATGAGTTAATTTTACAAGATATTAACCAAGAAAAAGTAACTGGAGAAGTCATGGATCTCATGCACGGAATGCCTTTTGTTTCTCCTACAGAATTAAAAGGCGGTACAGTTGCTGATGAAGGTAAAGATGCGGATATAGTTATCATTACTGCAGGAGCGGCTCAAAAACCAGGAGAAAGTCGCCTAGAATTGGTGAGCAGAAATGTTAATATTTTTCGTAGTATTTTAGCCGATGTTGTTAAATATTGTCCCGATGCTATCTTATTAATTGTTAGTAATCCTGTGGATATTATGACCTATGTAACTTTAAAAATAACAGGTTTCCCTAGTTCACGGGTAATAGGTTCAGGAACTGTTTTAGACACAGCTAGACTGCGTTCTTTGATTGGGAAAAAACTTAATATCGATTCTCGAAGTGTTCACGCCTATATAATGGGAGAACACGGAGATAGCGAGTTTCCTGTGTGGAGTATGGCCAGTATTGGGTGTGCAAAAATAATTCCTGATACCTGGGAAAATCTGTCTCAAAATGACAAAGACGAATTAAATTCTATTTTTAGCCAGGTTAAAAATGCGGCTTATGAAATTATTAATTTAAAAGGGTATACATCCTACGCCATTGGGTTAGCGGTTACAGACATTGTGAAAGCTATTGTTCGTTCCCAAGAAAGAATTTTAACCGTTAGTACCCTAATTAATGGCTTGTACGATATTCACGATATTTGTTTAAGTATTCCCGCTGTTGTTAATGAAAGAGGTATCCTAAAAACTGTGAATTTATCTCTTAATGAACGAGAGAAAAATCAACTAATTAATTCTGCTCAAGTATTGCAACAAGTATTTGAGCAACTTAAATTATAATTGCTCAAATTCACTCGACCTAGTTATTATCTTACTCATCTGAGCTTCCTATGAACATTACTGAGAAAATTGAAAACATTTTTCCTGAATCTAATGGTGTACCTTCTCAATTTCAATTAAATAGTTATATCGAACAAAAAGAATATTTAGTTGATGGAACCTTAAAAAACTGGGAAGGAGAAACAGAAGAAAGTGTCTCTCCAATATATCTGAAAACAGAACAAGGATTCGTTCGTAAAACCATTGGATATTTCCCATCTTTAGACGAAGAAACTGCTCTATCTGCCCTAGAAGCAGCTGTTAAAGCTTACAATCACGGTAGGGGAAAATGGCCAACCATGTCCGTTAGTCAACGGATCGAATGTGTTCAAGAATTTGCCTACCGAATGAAAGAAAAGCGCGAGATAATTGTCAATTTATTGATGTGGGAAATTGGCAAATCCTATAAAGATTCTTGCAAAGAATTTGACCGTACCGTAGATTATATTGAAGATACCATCGACGCACTAAAAAACTTAGATCGTGTCTGTTCTCGTTTTGAAATTGCTCAAGGGGTAATAGGACAAATTCGTCGCGCACCTTTGGGAGTGGTACTAAGTATGGGACCAGCAAATTATCCCTTGAACGAAACTTTTACCACTTTAATTCCGGCTCTAATTATGGGCAATACAGTGATTGTTAAAGCCCCTCGTCCTGGAGTATTATTAAACTACCCTTTATTGGAAGCATTTAAAGAAGCGTTTCCCCCAGGTGTGGTTAATACGGTGTATGGAAAAGGAAGAACAATCACTCCACCGTTGGAAGCTTCTCAAAAAGTCTGGGGGGACTCGCCGAAAGTTAGGGGACAAAGA
>NZ_JARVCN010000199.1:0-6150 GCF_038442745.1 Crocosphaera sp. Alani8 | reverse complement strand
ACTGGTTTGCTCATTGCTGTTACTGTACCTCATAACTGTGGGAAATGCTATAAGCATGAGCAATCTCAGTTATAGTTGTTACCTTTAAGGTGATGTCTTCAAAGTTTTCAGTTATGGACAAAGATTGTGCTAAAATTTCCTTTGCTTGTTCAAGTTCACCTAATTTTGCATAGGATAAGGCCAGATTATTTAGAAGTGTAACTTTAACTTCTGAATCATCTAATTCATTAATCATTTCCAACGTTTGAGAAAGTCTGGAAATTTTTGATACTTGATCATACTCATCCAATAGACTTAATTTGCTTGTGCTATACTGATCGATATTTTGATTACTTGGTACGAAGCTTTCCATACCAGCTAATAAGAAATTATAACAAAAAAGTTCTAACATGAGTTTATCAGGAGATAAAAGTTGAAAAAACAAAAAAATACAATTTCTTGTAAAAATTTCTATACTGTATTAATTAGTTTATTTTTCGTTAACGTTACTTTAGCACCTATTCCAAGTAAAGGGCAATCATCACCTGAAACATCAAATACAGAAGAAATAACAGAACAAAACCAAACGTTTGCAGGGGAAAAATTACGCGTTGGAATAACAGGAGAACCCCCGGCTGTCATCTTACCAGAAACTCTCTCCAATGGCAAAAACAGATTAACTGGAATCTCTGTTGAAATATGGGACGAGTTAGCAACAACTTTAAACCTTGACTACGAACTTATCTATAATGATTCTGTCAACCAAACACTAGAAAAGTTAGCCAATCAACAGATAGATATTGCCATTGGTGGTATCACAGTAACAGAAAAAAATATTCGTCGCTTTGACTTTACTCAACCTGTCCACGAAGATAAGATTAGCATTCTTGTCCCACTTCAATCTCCTACATTATGGACTATTATTCAGCCTTTTTTTGGATGGGCTTTTTTATCATCTATTATTTTAATTGGGCTATGCTTATTTATTGTGGGTAATCTATTATGGTTAGCTGAACATCGTCATAACAGCGAACAATTCCCCAAAAACTATGTTAAAGGAGTTACGGAGGGGGTATGGTGTGCCTTAACAACGTTTAGTACAGTAGGATACGGCGATCGCTATCCTGTTACTAATTTTGGAAGGTTAATTGCCGGAAGTTGGATGCTTATTTCCCTGGCAGCTGTAACCACTTTAACTGCAGGTATTGCAACGACTTTAGCTCTAGCATTTTCTGCTCAACCTTATCAAAACTTACAAAGTTCCAGTGATTTAAAAGGAGTTCGTTTAGTCACTATTTCCGGTTCCAAAGCAGTTCAATGGGGTCAATATTATCAAGCGAGAATAGTTGAGATTGATAGTTTATCCGAAGGGATTAACCAATTAAAATCCAATCAAGTTGATGGTGTTTTATATTCCCGTTTAGCTTTGGAATATTATTTATATAAAAATCCTCAAGCACCTTATCGAGTGGTAGATTTTGATATTGGTACTCAGAATTATAGTATTGCTTTGAATCAGGATAATCCTTTAACTGAAAAATTGAATCAGCAAATAGTATCCATTGACATACAACTTCGATTTCAAGAAGTTAAAGAAACTTGGTTTAAGTCACAGCTTAATAAGTAGGGATTCTGCAACATCTTGAATTAGAAAAAACTGCACATAACTTTTATTTTCAAATAAAAGGAGAACTAACAAGAAAAAAGTTCTTCTAGAAAAGAGTATTTCATGAGTAAAGCATAGAACAAGAAAAAATTAGTATACTTCACGCAGTTAATTGTCTAATTTCTTGATTAACCCCTCAACTTTTTCCTTAATTTCATCTCTAACACGGTAAAAAGTATCTAGAGGTTGTCCATCAGGATCATCCAATTCCCAATCCTCAAAAATATCCCTCAATACCCATTCTTGAGGTAAATTAACCCCACAACCACACAAAGAGATAACTGCATCATAATTGTTTGGATCAAAATCACTCAAGGGATCAGAGGTTTGATCTCCAATACTAATGCCAGTTTCCTCCATTACTTGAATAGCAATAGGATGAACACGACTTGCTTCTAAACCGGAACTGCTGACTTCAATCTTGTCTTTTCCTAAAGTTTTGGCAAAACCTTCTGCCATTTGAGAACGGCAAGAATTTCGTTTACAAACAAACATAATTTTTTTCATTTTTTTTCCTCCAATTTTAATTGTTTTTCTTTTCGTTCACTATGTCGATCTGTTAAATAATCGATCTTATCTCGTAACAAAAAAGTAAATTTATATAGTTCTTCCATTACATCAATAACTCGGTCACGATAAGCGGATTCTTTCATAGTTCCGTCTTCATGAAACTCTTGATAAGCTTTAGCAACTGAAGATTGATTAGGAATAGTAAACATTCTCATCCATCTTCCTAAAATTCTCATGCTATTAACTGCATTAAAAGATTGAGAACCTCCGCTTACTTGCATTACAGCTAATGTTTTTCCCTGTGTGGGACGAATAGAACCGATATTTAAAGGTATCCAATCAATTTGGTTTTTGAGTATTCCTGTTAGGTTACCGTGCATTTCCGGAGATGACCAAACTTGTCCTTCTGACCATTGACTAAGTTCTCTGAGTTCTTGTACTTTAGGATGAGACTCGTCTACCTGTCCCCGTAAAGGCAACTCATGAGGGTTAAAAAATTTAATTTCTGCTCCCATTTTTTCAATGATTCGACCTGCTTCTTCAGCCAATAAACGACTATAAGAACGCTCTCTTAACGAACCATACAAAAATAAAATACGGGGCGCATGATCAAAACTGTTCATGAAATTTATCAATTATTTCTAGTGTAAAGAATCGATACAACGAGGATCTAGTAATGTTGCTTTCTCGGGATTTCTTGGAAACCAAACAGCAGTTTTTTTGCAGAATTCTACTAACATTAACATTACAGGAACTTCTATCAAAACTCCCACAACTGTTGCTAAAGCTGCACCAGAATTTAAGCCAAATAACATAACTGCAGTGGCAATAGCAACCTCAAAATGATTACTAGCACCAATTAAAGCTACTGGGGCGGCATCTTCGTAGGTTAAGTTAAGTTTTAAACCTGCTACGTAAGCAATCAGAAAAATGAAATTAGTTTGAATAAACAGGGGAACAGCGATTAAGAAAATATGCAGAGGATTCTTAACAATTAATTCTCCTTTGAAGGCAAACAGTAGAATCAATGTTAATAATAAAGCTGTCACAGAAATGGGACTTAAATATTGCAAAAACTGGCGTTCAAACCATTCTTTCCCCTTATTTTTTAAAATCCAATAACGGCTATATATTCCAAACCCTAATGGCAACCCAACATAAATTAACACCGAGAAAACAATAGTTTGCCAAGGAACTGATAGATTATTAGCAGAAAGTAGCCATTTTCCAAGGGGTGCATAAAGAAATAACATTGCCAAAGAGTTAACAGCAACCATCACCAAAGTATGACCTTGATTACTATAGGAAAGATATCCCCACATCAGTACCATAGCAGTGCAAGGTGCAATACCTAGTAAAATACAACCTGCAATGTAAGAGTTAGCTAAGGTGACTTCGGAACCTCTAATTATCTCCGTTGCACTTAACATTGGTGCAAACAAGTAACCGAGGAAAAATTGTGCAAATACCACCATTGTAAAAGGTTTAATTAACCAATTAATTACCAAGGTTAATATAACTGGTTTTGGCGTTTTCGCCGCTTGTATTGCTTGGGAAAAATCTATTTTCACCATGATGGGATACATCATGAAAAATAAACAAATTGCAATAGGAATTGAGACATTATAAAGACTCATCCCGTCTAATGTCTCTGCTACATTAGGAAAACTTCTACCTAAAACAATACCAAGAACGATACAAATAGCTACCCACAGGGTTAAATATTTTTCAAAAATATTAAGACTTCCCCCTGCTTTGACGGCTTTGGGATTAATACGAGTAGTCATAGAACATATCAAAATTATTTGATACATAAAAGATATATCAAAATTATTTGATATGTCAAGTCACAAGATCTTAAATTATCTTGAGGAAACGAGGATTGTGAATAAAAATGTTATAAATTTTACATTTTCAATTCATTATATCCTCTTGGTGTAATCATCCAATTTTGGTGAAAAAACGTGCTACTATTGCCAATCAAAACCGTAGTTAACATATCAATATTATGGTCTAGCATTTCTGTTAAATTAGTTAAGATTATATTCTCCTCTTGACGATAAGCACAGCGAACCAAAGCCACAGGAGTATTAGGGTTACGATAATGTAAAAATATATTTTGTGCTTCTACAATTTGGCTTTGACGAGTTTGAGATTTTGGATTATATAATGCCGTTACAAAATCACCTACTGCAGCCGCTTGCAATCGCTTTTTAATCACTTCCCAAGGAGTTAATAAATCGCTGAGACTAATTGCACAAAAATCGTGCATTAATGGAGTTCCTACTCTAGCTGCTGTTGCTTGCAAGGCAGTAATTCCTGGGAATACTTCAATACTAGGATTATTGCCATCCCAACTACAATTTTTTAGTTCTTCTAATACTAAACCAGCCATACCATAAATGCCAGAATCTCCTGACGAAACAACAGCAACAGTTAAGCCCCATTTAGCTAAAAATATAGCTCTCTGCGCCCTTTGCAGTTCTTGTGTAATGGGCAAAGATTGAATAATTTGTCCAGGACGACTTATGGTTTTAATTAGTTCTAAGTATAAAGAATAGCCAATAATAGCATCTGCTTGATTAATAGCCGTTTTTGCTGCAGTAGTTATCTGCTCTAAACTACCTGGTCCTATTCCCACTAAATAGATTTTGCCTTTTCTTCCCGTATATTCTAAATCGCTTTGAGCAACGGCAACTGTTACCGCTTCATTATTAGACTTAATCACTTGTTTAGTTACCAAAAGAGGCTTTTCTGACTCAACTTTTTCCCCATTTTCTTCTGAGCTAAACCAATATGTAGACCCATAAATCGCCGCTGCTTCAGCCACACTAGCAGTACCAACTTCTTGCTTAACTACCTCAGAAGGATTAGGAATTTTGATGGTATTTAAAACATCAGCAGAATAAGTTAATAAGGGATAGTTTTTCTCTTGACAATATTCAACAATTCCCACCTCATCTGCTTTAATATCAATAGTGGCAATACCAGCGATCGCATCCATCGCTAAATGATATTTTTGACATACTTTTTCAATCCCCTCCGCAATCAACTCCTGAGACGTTCCTCGAATACAACCGATACCCACCCACAAAACACGAGGATGCCACTGCACTTTAGGAATGCTCAACCCTTCAGCAAACCTACGTTTAGTTGCACTGATCCAGACACGACCCTCTATGGGGTCATTTTCGCCATTTTCATCGAATCCAAAGGAAAAAGGGTGATTTTGAGGTAAATTATCTTTCCAAAGCTCACAACCCGATTCTTGTATCACTTGAACCCTTTTTTGAGAAGCGATCACATGACTGATTCCTGTCCAATCTCCCGTTCCCTTGCGCCAACCAAAAGGCGACCCTAAAATATCAATACCTGGTAAGTTTAGGTTATGGGATGCGCCAGTAATGATGGGGGTAGCATCCAGTTGATGAGCGATTAACTGAGCTAAGCGATCGGCACCTCCTTGATGGCCACTGCATAAACTAATCACATATTGACCCGTCGGATCGATGACAACAATAGCTGGATCAGAGGCCTTATCAGCTAATAGAGGGGCAATAAGACGAATAACCGCACCATTGGCTAAACAAAATATAAAAGCTCGGTTATCTCCCCAGATAGTACCTAAATGAGCCTTCAGAGAACCTGAATAATGACGAGTTGTAGCATCAATTAAAGGCAAGCTTTCAGGAATATATAGTGTGGCTCTTAAGGATTTACACAGAGTATGTAATAATTCAGTAGCTCTTGGGGTAGTAGCGATCGCAGATATTGGCTCAAAATCATCAAAAAGAGTCATTAACAACCTTTATATAAAAACTATCCCTTGGTTAATACCAAGAGACATAATCAATGAGCCAATAATACTACAAACAATAGTTAGGCTAAATAAATTTTCGTGAAAGGGAACAGGGAATAGGGAACAAAAAAATATCCTAATCATAGGTATCTTCTCAAAAAGCCAGGGGTCACTCGCTGCGAAAACTTAGGCCAAA
>NZ_JARVCN010000198.1:0-6219 GCF_038442745.1 Crocosphaera sp. Alani8 | reverse complement strand
CTTGAGTCAGTGAACCAAGAATCCCCCGAATTATATTCGTGGGGAGTGTCAAAAAAAAGGACATCAAGGTTATATAAGTGAAATAGTTTTCGATCAATCTGGGGATTATATCGCTTCAAGAAGTCCCTCAGATAGTACAGTAAAGATATGGGAAACTGATACAGGAAAAGAAATTGCTCAGATTGGTGAAATAAAAGATAATTCTGGAGGAATTCGTTTTAGTCCTGATTCAAAATATTTAGCTGTATTTGAAGGAAGAAATATTAAGCTTTGGTTATGGCAGAAAAATGATTTATTTTCTGAAGCTTGTTCTCGATTGACTCGTAATTTAAAATGGGAAGAGTGGCAGCAATATTTAGAAAATGAGCCATATAACAAGACTTGTTCAAACCTACCTCTTCCAGCATTTAGCCAACTAGAATCAGATATTTCCATAGAGTTACTAAAAGATATTAATGTTAATGAGAAAGATGAAATTGGAGAAACCGTTTTACTTTGGGCAGTCAAAGAAGGTCGAGAAGATATTATTAAGTGGTTGGTCAATAAAGGTGCTGATATTAATGTAACAAATAAAAATGGTGATACTCTTCTCATGTTAGCAACGAATAATTATCTTGCAAGTTCAGTTCAACTATTCATTGATAAAGGAGTTGATATTAATGCCCGAAACAAGTATGGTGATACTGCATTAATAAAAAGTATAGATTACAAAAAGGAAACTGTTTCTGAAGCAGAACTTATGAATGTTGTAAAATTATTAATCAAGAATGGTGCTGATATTAACATAATACCGAAATCAAAGTCAAAATTTGCATACACAGCATTAATGGAAGCAACAAATGAGAATTATTTTAAGCTCGTTAAATTTTTACTAAATAATGGAGCTAATGTAAATTTAAAAAATGAAGCTGGAATGACCGCATTAATGATAGCTGCCGAAGAAGGTTATGTAAACATACTTCAATTATTACTTGAAAAAGGAGCTGATGTTAATATCAAAAATGAATCGGGAGAAACTGCATTAAATTTAGCGGAAGAACGTAAAAATGAAAAAGTTATAGAAATTTTAAAACGAAATTAAAACAATATAATCTTATGATTTGACCTAAAATTTTCCCGACTGAATTTTCCCTTTTTAATTTTCCGATACCACCTCTCTTGCATAAAGACCTTGAACCTGACAAAACTTACCAACAGTCGGCTCAAACAAAACCTGACAAACCCCTGTCCCCCCATTCCTATTTTTAGCCACATTAATCTCCATCACCCCTTTATCCTTAGTCTCTGAATTATAATACTCATCCCGATACAATAATAACCCTAAATCCATATCCTGTTCAATATCCCCTGAATCTTTAATATCAGCCATAGTCGGACGTTTATTCGCCTGACTTTCTACTCCTCTATTAATCTGTGCTAAAGCAATAAATGGCACATCAAACTCCTTAGCAATGTCCTTAAACGCTCCCGAAAACTGACCCACAGCTTGCGTTCTATTCCCTGCTGCTCTATCCCCTAACTTCTGAATATAATTCATGATAACTAATCCTAAACAACCATATTCTGATTGAACTCTCCGCAACACAGAACGCATCCTGGAAGTATTTTGAATACTAGCAGGAGTATCATCAATAATAATCAGTAACTTACTCAAAACCCCTAAAGCTTTCACCAAATTATCATATTCATCCTGATAAATCTGATTCTAAATAGCAATTTTCATTTGCATAGATTACAAATTCAGATAAAAATAGTCTCCACACTTCCCACCCCTATCCAAGAATAAGTAATTAGGATATTTATCTTAAACTCCCCAAACCATTTAAGATAAGAATATCGCTGTTGAATATTGCATCCTAAATTTATGACAAGCTCTAAAACAAAGAACCGTCGTTGGACTTATGCTACCTTAATATTGATGTTGATGGCTCTGATTTCTTTTTCTGTTTTACCCGTTGTAAGCAGTATTGTTCAAGCTTCTCAAGGGGAGCAAACACCTCTAGTTAACCCCGAAACTGCAAGATTAGAAAACGAGGCTTTAGGGTATCAATTGGTCTTAGAAAGGGAACCAGACAACGAAAACGCCCTTTTAGGACTTCTAGAAACTCGACTAAAACAAGGGGACTTAAAAGCTGCGATCGCTCCTTTACAACGCTTAGCGCAACTTAACCCCCAACAATCGGATTATGCTATTTTACTTGCTCAATCTCAACAACAACTAAAGAACTATTCAGAAGCTTTAAATACCTATCAGCAAATTGTGGCAACCAACCCTGGAGATATGCGAGCATTAAAAGGAATGGTGGATCTTTACTTAGAACAAAGTCGCTCTCAAGATGCTATTGAGTTAGTGCAAAATACCTTAAACGAAGCGATCGCACAAGAATCCAATGAATCAGCCTCCCAAAGTGTTTTTAATTTAACCTCTCTACAATTACTCTTAGGAGAAATTTACACCGAAAAACAACAATACGATGATGCTTTAGTTATCTATAATCAAGCTATTAAAGGAGATAAAGACGATTTTCGTCCTCTATTAGCCAAAGGAATGTTATTTCGAGAACAAGGTAAAGAAGAAGAGGCTCAAAGCTTATTTAAAGAGGCTATTTTAAAAGCCCCTGTTCAATACAAAGAACAACTCAAAGACATTTCTTTACAACGTCCTCAACAGAAGAGTGAGCAATAAATTTAACTGAGAACTTCTTTAACTTGTTTTAACCTTACTGTTTGATAATATTCTTTGTCTCAGAAGAATAGTAAGTTTTCAAATTAATGACCAATATTTACGACTTATTTTTAAAGGGAGGCCCAGTAATGTGGCCTCTATTAGCATTATCTATTTTTACCTTCACTATTGCTTTTGAAAGAACTTGGTTTTGGATTAGACTATTAAGCCAAGAAAATCGCATTGTCCACGACGTTTTAGAAACATCCCGTTACGATCTTATAGAAGCTCAAAAGATCGCTCAACACGCTCGTTTTTTACCCATCGGACGCTTTTTATTAGCACCTCTTCAACTCAAAAAACCCTCTCCTGAAACTTTCCGCCTAGCTATGGAATCTAGAGGCGATCGTGAGTTTATTCAAATGAGAAAAGGGGATAAATTTTTAGAAACTGTAATTGCAGTTGCTCCTTTATTGGGATTATTAGGAACTGTAACTGGATTAATTACAACCTTCAACAATCTACAAATAGGAGAAGGTGCAAGTCTCTCAGACACTTCTCAAGCAGCTGCTGGTATTTCTGAGGCATTAATCACCACAGCTGCTGGTATGATTGTCGCTATTATCGCCCTACTAATTTACCGTGTTTCTGTTACTTTGCAAAGTGGACAAGTTGAATATTTTGCAGAAGTTGGGACAGAATTAGAACTAATTTATCGACAGTTTTGGTACGAACCAGAATTAGAGGAAAAGCAAACAGCATCTACAGCTTTACCCCCAGGTAGTACAGTTAATGTAGAAAATTATTGATAAAAAATGAAATTTAAAGAACAACGATCTTCTTCTGTTCCTGAAGTCAATCTAGTTCCGATGATTGATGTCTTAATGTCAGTTTTACTCTTTTTTATTATCACTTCTATGACGTTGACCAGCAAAATTTTAAGTGATATCAATCTTCCTGGAATATCTAATAGTGACAACACCGAAAAACAAGAAAATAATCAACCAGGATTAATTATTGGTATAGACAAAGATAAGAATTTATTCATTCGTGAAGAGATGGTTAATGAAGAGGAGATGTTTCAGAATGTTGCTACATTTTTAGACGAAAATCCATCAGGAGAGGTTATAATTAAAGCAGATCAAGAACTGTCTTATGAGGACATCTCCCAATTACTAAATAAACTAAGTAAAATAAGTGATCAACAAGTTTTCTTAGCAATTGATCAAGAAAATTGAAAAAACAATGAGATTTAAAAGTCAAAAGTATCATAACTCTATTCCTACTATCGATTTGATACCCATGCTAAATGTTATGATGTCGGTATTGGCATTTTTTATCTTGGTTTCTATGAGTTTAACCACCGGTCCTCAAGGGGTCAAAGTGGATTTACCTGGGGATGGAAAAGATACAGAAATCCCTATAGATAAACCAAGTAAAAATCTAATAGTTACCTTAAAATATGATGACAGTTTTAGCGTTAGTGATTACGATCAAAAGATACAAACAATCGACCAATTAAAAGTAATTGTCCAAAATCATTTAACAAATCAAGAAACAGGGACGGTTTTATTAATGGCAGATAAAACAGTTTCTTATAAAAAAATTATAGGAACATTAATCGAATTAAAACAAATAGAAGAAAATAGAATTTCTTTAGCTATTACCACAGAAAATGATGCTCCTTGATTTAGGGAACATTTTGAGGATTATCGAGCCATAAAACCAACAAAGCACCACTTCCTTTTAACTTAACAATGCTCATATAAAAAGTAACATCGGCTGAATTTTTAGCTTGGTATAACAAAGAATCCCCATATTCTTCTTCTAATGGATTAATTTCAAATCCTAACTCGTTCTTAACCACTGGTTCAATGTAATCGAAATAAGCACCGTAAGGATTGGTTTGAGGAATAGTTAAAAACCCTAATGTACCTGACTTAAGTTGCTCTTCTTCTGTTAAAAAATAAGCAATATGCTCATCTCTAATAAACTGTGTAGGTAAAGTATCAATATAATTTTCCATCGCTTCTAAATCATTGCTACTTTCTTCTAAACGTTTTAAAATTCTTGGTCTTAATTCCTCTAATAAACTAGAACCTTTTTCAGAAGCAATTTCGTTTTGATTATCTACATTATTAACCTCATTATTAGGGATGGGAGTAGGTGTAGGAGTCGGTGTAGGTGAAGATATAGGGGAAGGAGTGGGAGTAGGTGTAGGAGTAGGTTTAGGTGAAGATATAGGGGAAGGAGTGGGAGTAGGAGTCGGTTTAGGTGTGGGAGATTTCTGGGGAGATGGAATGATTTGGGGAGTAGGAGAAGGTTGGGTTATTGTTGGTATCTGTCTGGGTTGCTGTCTAACTCTTGGAAGACTTTGAATAGGTTGCGGTGTGGGAGTAGACTTAACTTGCGGTGGTGGTTTAGGGGTTGCTGGAGAAGGTTGGGGGGAAGGAGGAATTAAACGAGTAATTTCTACTTTTTCTTCAATTTCTTCTGTCTTTTCTTGTTCTGATTTAGATGGAGAAGGAAGGGGTAAACTTAAAAATCCCAGATGAAATATCAGGGAAAGAAAAAACATCGGTCGAAATAAAAAACGTAATTTTAATAATAAATTGTAAATGGTTCTAATTAATGCCATTTTCTTAAAACTCAAAAATTCCTTCCTAGATGATAAACATAAATTTAAGTTTTACCTAAAAAATTATCGTAGATTTAAAAGCACATTAAGAAGAGAATAAGAAAGGATATTATTAATCTATCTTTTACTTTCTATTAACCCCAAAATAGACTTTTTTTGAAATAATAGATCGGGCATACACCTAAACAATAAAAAATTAAACCATTAGGAATTAATCAGCTATGAACGTAAAGGTAAATGGTTGGCTTTTTGCGGGTGCATTTGCATTAGGCTTACTCTTAGTTAACTTGACTAATATTCCCGTTAGCTCTCAAGGTCGTGCTATCATCAAAGTCGATGGTTCTAGTACGGTTTATCCCATCACTGAGGCTGTGGCCGAAGAATACCAGAAAATGAAACGGGGTGCTGTGCAAGTCACCGTTGGTATTTCTGGAACTGGTGGTGGTTTCAAGAAGTTTTGTTCAGACAATCCAGCAGTTAAAACGGACATTTCCAATGCTTCGCGGCCTATCAAAGATAGCGAGAAGAAGATGTGTGCAGATGCAGGAGTTCCATTCATCGAGATTCCTGTAGCTTTCGATGCTATCACCGTTGCTGTGAACAAGGAAAACACCATAAGCGAGGTTACCACCGCAGAATTAAAGAAAATGTGGGAACCTGGAGCCACCAATAAGATTACCAAGTGGAATCAAGTCAACCCCAGTTGGCCCAACGCTTCTTTGAAACTTTATGGTCCCGGAGCAGACTCAGGAACCTTCGATTATTTCACCGATGAAATTGTTGGGAAATCAGGGGATAGTCGTACCGACTACACCGCCAGCGAAGACGACAACGTATTGGTTCAAGGGGTTGCTAACGACAAATTAGGTATCTTCTCAAAAAGCCAGGGGTCACTCGCTGCGAAAACTTAGGCCAA